>JABLXR010000035.1 GCA_013178015.1 Anaerolineae bacterium | reverse complement strand
ACGGCGAGGCCATGTATCGCCGTGGCCTTCGGGTCTACACCACCCTGGACCTGGACATCCAGAACATGGCTCAGGAGGTGGCCGCCCGGAAGATCGCGGAGTACGGCGTGCCCAACAACGCCAACAACGCCGCTGTGGTGATCCTCCGGCCCCAGACGGGCGAGATCTTAGCCATGGTGGGCAGCGTGGACTACTACAACGAGGCGATAGACGGGCAGGTCAACATGGCCCTGGCGCCTCGCCAGCCGGGGTCCTCCTTCAAGCCCTACGTCTACTTGACCGCCTTCGAGCAGGGCTATACCGCCGCCACCGTGGTGATGGATATCCCCACCACCTTCCCCGACCCGCCCAACGAGCCCTACTCACCCATGAACATAGACATGCAGTATCACGGAGCCCAGACGCTCCGTTCGGCCCTGGCCTGCTCCTACAACATACCAGCGGTCAAGCTCCTCGACATGGTGGGCATACCCAATGTGGTAGCCATGGCCCGAAGGATGGGCATCACCACCCTCACGGACGACTACTACGGACTGAGCTTGGCCTTGGGGGCCCGAGAGGTGAAGCTACTGGACCATACCTACGGCTACAGCGTAGTGGCTAACGGGGGACACATGGCCGGGCAGCCCGTGCCTGCCTGGGAGCGCCGCCCCGGATTCCGCGAGCTCGACCCCGTGGCCATCCTGCTGGTGGAGGACTCGGAGGGGAACATCCTCAAGCAGTACACCCAGCCAGAAGTGCGCCGGGTGGTGGAGCCGCAGTACGCCTACGTGCTCCAAAGCATCCTCTCGGACACGGCAGCGCGCGCGCCTGCCTTCGGGGCCAGCGCTGCTAACCTGGTCCTGCCCGACCGGCCGGTGGCCACCAAGACCGGTTCGACCAACGACAATCGCGATGCCTGGACCATGGGTTTCACCCCCCAGTACGCCGTAGGCGTGTGGATCGGCAATGCAGACCGCACCAAGATGAACCGGCTGCTCGGCTCCACTGGTGCCGGCCCTATCTACCACGAGATCATGCTCAAGCTGCACGAGGGTTTGCCCGTGATGGAGTTCCAGCGACCGCCCGGCATCGTTGAGGAGAAGGTGTGCGCCCTCTCGGGCCAGCTGGCTACCGATCACTGCCCCCACACCAGAACCGAGATCTTCGTCGAGGGGACTGAACCCACCGGCTACTGCACCATGCATCAGGTCTTTCGGGTGAACCGGGAGACGGGCCGGCTGGCCACGGTATACACGCCGGCGGAACTGGTGGAAGAGCGCGTGTACGAGATCTACCCACCTGAGGCAGCCGACTGGGTGCGCATGGCCGGGATACCCCAGCCGCCCACCGAATACGACCCCTTGCCGGAGGAAGGCTCCGCCGCCCAAGAGGCAGCCATCCTTCGCCCCGCCCCTTACCAGTATGTCCGCGGTGTGGTGGAGATCGCGGGCAATGCCCGAGTGCCCAACCAGGCTGTCTACCGGCTCAAGTACGGGGAGGGGCTCAATCCGTCAGCCTGGATGACCATCGGGTCCGAACACGGCCATCAGGTGGACAATGGCACCCTCGAATACTGGGACACCACCGGGCTATCGGGCCTCTACACCATCCAGCTCTCGGTGGTGGACCACAACCACGCAGAGTGGCTCGCCAACGTGCAAGTGACGGTAGACAACGAGCCACCCCAGGTGAAGCTCAACCATCCCTACCCAGGCAGCAAGCACTCCCGCAGCGACGTGGAAGGGGCCTGGTTCACCATTCAGGTGGATGCTGTGGACAACCTCCGGATGGATAGAGTAGAGTTCTACCTGGACGGCGCCCAGATCGGGATGAGCACGGTCACACCCTATGCCTTCAAGGTGATGCTGACAGACGTGCCAGCCGGTCAGCACGAGGTCTGGGCCATCGGCTATGATGCCGCCGGCAACAGCGCCGAGACCGAACATGTGCAGGTGACAGTGACGGGATGATACGTGATGCGTGATACGTGACACGTGATGCGTGATACGCGAGGCAGGTGTGTCACGCGTCACGTATCACGCATCACGTATCACGCATCACGTGTCACGTGTCATATTCTCTTCGTTGGAGTA
Source organism: Anaerolineae bacterium (assembly GCA_013178015.1). NCBI lineage: Bacteria > Bacillati > Chloroflexota > Anaerolineae > Anaerolineae bacterium. Next base: position 41,189 of record JABLXR010000035.1, on the reverse strand, counting down.
CGCTATGCGTTATCTGATCACGGGCGGCGCCGGCTTCTTGGGAACGGCGTTAGCCAACCGACTGGCGGGAGCGGGGCACGAGGTCCACGTGTTGGACGACCTTAGCGCCGGTGATCCCTCTCGCCTGCGCGACGAAGTGCTCTTCACCCGAGGCGACGTGCGGGACGTGCCGAAGCTCTGGTCACTGCTCCAGGACACCGACTGCGTCTACCATCTGGCGGCGAAGGTCTCGGTGCCCGCCTCTAACTTGTACCCGCGGGACTACAACGACGTCAACGTAGGGGGGACTGTCTGCCTTCTGGAGGCGGTGCGGGACGTGGGGGTGCCCAAAGTAGTGCTCGCCTCCTCCGGTGCCGTGTACGGCGAGCAGACACAGATGCCCATAAGCGAGGCTGCCGTGCCCAATCCGGGCTCGCCCTACGCTGTCAGCAAGCTGGCCGCTGAGTACTACTGCCGAACCGTGGGCCGGCTAGCCGGGTTCGAGACGGTGGTCCTGCGCATCTTCAACACCTACGGCCCCGGGCAGCCCCTTCCCGCCTCGCACGCGCCAGTCATACCTCTGTTCCTCCGCCGGGCCATCAATGGCGGCTCCATCGTCATCTTCGGCGATGGCAACCAGACGCGGGACTTCGTCTACATAGACGACGTGACCGATGCCCTGGTGGCGGCGGGAGAACGCCCCGGCCTGGCCGGCCAGGTCATTAACGTAGGCAGTGGTCGCGAGTGCAGCATCAGGCAGCTGGTGGCCCTAGTGGAGGACGCCAGCGGCCGGCGCACAAGCCCCATCCACAACCCCTCTCAAGAGGGGGGCGTTTCCCACTCGGTGGCCGACATCAGCCTCGCCTCGCAACTGCTGGGCTACACCCCCAAAGTGAGCCTAGAGGATGGGCTGCGGCGGATGCTGAGTGAGGACGACCGGTTCAGGAACAGGGCGTAGGTCATACGTATTAGGGGGCAAGTCGCAGGGGAGCAGGATAGAGGCCCTGAATAGGCAATCCCTGACCCCTGTAACCTATCCCCTGTACCCTGCCCTCTGCCGTTGCCCTTGTCAGACGAACCCATATGCAAGAAGATAAGGCCGGCTCTAGCAGCCAAGCCTGCGCTTTGGGCCGCCTGCCGGCCTGGGTATGCCGGCCATGCATCGCGAGGAGGACTGGGGAAATGGCTGAACGTGAGATCGGTTTCGCCGTGGTCGGCCTGGGCATGGGGGCCGGGCACGCACGCGACATATATGACCTGCCGGGTGCTCGGCTGGTCGCCGTGTGCGACATCGATGAGGAGCGCCTCAACGCCGTAGGCGATCGCTACGGGGCCAAGAAGTACAAGGACTTCGGGCGCATGCTGCGCAACCCGGATGTAGAGGTGGTCAGCATCGCGCTGCCGAGCGGAATGCACGCCAAGTTCGGCATCCGTGCTGCCCGCGCCGGCAAGCACATCGTGGTAGAGAAGCCCATTGACATCAACCTCCGCGCCATAGACCGACTCATAGAGGAGGCCGACAAGGCAGGAGTGAAACTGGGCGCCGTCTTCCAGTCGCGCTACAACCCTCTCTACCAGCGCCTCAAGGAGATCATAGACAGCGGCCGGCTGGGCAAGCTCTACGGCATTCACGCCGACCTCTTCTGGTGGCGCGAGCAGAGCTACTACGAGGATGAGAAGCACGGCAAGTGGAAGGGCACTTGGGCCATGGATGGGGGCGGCTCCCTCGCCAACCAGGGCATCCATACCATGGACCTGGTGCAGTGGTTGGCTGGCCCGGTCTCCTCCGTCTTCGGCTACATGGGTCGCTACGCCCATGATATCGAGGCCGAGGACAAGGTCTCCGCGGTGCTCCAGTTCGAGAACGGTGCCATCGGCAGCATCAACACGACTACTGCCGCTTGGCCTGGCGGAGGCGATACCCTCACCATTCACGGCGAGAATGGTACCATCGCCACGGGGAAGAGGCGCGACACCATCGAGGTATGGAAGCTGCGCGACGATCCTGAAGGCAAGGAGGAGCAAGAGATCAAGGCCATGTATGGTCCGCGGGAGGAGGGTAGCGGCGTCTCCGTCGCCACCGACCCGCGGGCGACCGCCCTTCACGGGCACCAGCCCATCTTTGCCGACATGATCGAGGCCATCCGCGAAGATCGCGATCCCTTCATCACCGGGGAGAGCGCTCGCAAGCCGGTGGAGATAATGCTGGCCATCTACAGGGCCGCCCGCACCCATAGAGAGGTCAAGTTGCCCCTCTAGAGATTGGCCACCAAGACACGGAGAAGGGAACAGGTTACAGAGGATAGAGTAGCATAGCTGGATGCACATCCCTATGACCTATCCCCTGTAACCTGTGACCCGCTCTGCGGTCTCTGCGATCTCCGCGGTGAGATCCGAACCAGCGTTACGGAGTGGAACTCGTGAAGTACGCGATCTGTAACGAGCTCTTCGAAGGCCAGCCCCTAGGGGAATACCTGCCCCTGGTGGCCCGGCTGGGCTATACCGGCCTAGAAGTGGCCCCTTTCGCCTTCGACACCCACGTGGCTCAGATGAGCCCGGAAGAGGCCAGGCGCGTGGGCGACCAGATTCGGGCTCACGGGCTCGAAGTGGTGGGCATGCACTGGCTGCTGGCCCGCACTGAGGGCCTGCATATCACCTCTGCCGACCGCGAGGCCCGGGATCGGGCCGCTGCCTACATGACTACCCTCATCCGTCGCACCGGCGACATGGGGGGCAAGATCATGGTGTTCGGCTCTCCCCAGCAGCGGAACGTGCTCCCCGGCGTGGCCGAGGAGGACGCCTGGGAGTGGGCCGCGCACTTCTTCCAGAGAGTAGCGCCGGTGGCCCAGGAAGAGGGAATCCTGATCTGCATCGAGCCCCTAGCCCGAGACGACACCAACTTCATCTACACTAAGGACCAGGGCGTGCGCCTGGTCGAGTTGGTGGATCACCCCAGCGTGGCCCTTCACCTGGACGTCAAGGCCATGTCGGACGAAGGCCGGCCCATCCCCGACATCATCCGGGAAGCGAAGGACCACTTGGGCCACTTCCACGCCAATGACGGCAAGTTGGGGCCGGGGATGGGTCCCATAGAGTATCGGCCTATCCTTCAGGCCCTGAAGGACATCGGCTACGGTGGCTGGATATCGGTGGAGGTCTTCGACTTCTCCCCCGGTGCCGAGCGCATTGCCCGGGAGAGCATAGAGTACCTCAAGAGCAGAGAGTAGGTTATGGGGGATAGGTTACAGGGAACAGGTTACGGCGGACAGAGAGAGGCTACTCGGAGGCATTCCCTGCAACCTGTCCCCTGTAACCTGTAACCTAACTGGAGGTGTCTACATGCCAGAATGGAGACTGAGGCTGCACGCGGGCGAGCACTGCCGGGTGGACTGCCCGGTGAAGGTGAACGTGGGTCGGGCCGACGGCAAGCCGCGCTCGCTCAGACTGACTGAGACTGCCACCGGCCGTCCGGTGACCTGCCAGGGTGGCCTGGACGATCAGGGCAACCTGTGGGTCCACTGGGTAGTAGACGTGCTCGCGGCAGGCGGTACCCGGGAGTATCTGCTGGAGACCAGCACCGAGGAGGAGGCCCGCCGCGGCGTCGTGTTGGAGGATCAGGACGGGCGGGTTCGGGTCCAGATCGGCAACCACCTTTTCACCGCCTACAACTACGCCGACCACTGGGCGCGGCCGTTTCTGTGGCCGGTAGTGGGCCCGTATGGCGACAACGTAACCCGGAACTATCCCATGGTGCAGGACATCGAAGGCGAGAAGCACGACCATCCGCACCACAAGTCCATCTACACCGCTCACGGCGACGTAAACGGAGTGGACAACTGGAGCGAGACGCCCGGGCATGGGCGGATCTTGCATCGGGGCTTCAGGCAGCTAGTGAGCGGGCCTGTGCTGGGGGTGATCCAGGCCGACAACGACTGGGTCAGCAACCGGGGCGAGAAGGTGATGTACGAGCAGCGGACCATGGTCTTCTACAACCTGCTCCCCAACCACGAGAAGATCGTGGATTACACGGTGCACTTCCGAGCCGACATGGGGCCAGTGAAGTTCGGGGACACCAAGGAAGGAGGGATCCTCTCGGTGCGGGTGGCCACCTCCATGGACGTGGCCTCGGGCCTGGGCGGCAAGATCGAGAACGCCTACGGGGGCATCAACGAGAAGGAGAACTGGGGCAAGAAGGCCCAGTGGTGTGATTACTCCGGTCCGGTGGCCGATCGCTTCGTGGGCATCGCCATCATGGATCACCCCGACAACGTCCGCTACCCCACCGAGTACCACGTTCGCAACTACGGACTGATGACGGCCAACCCCTTCGCCTGGCACGACTACAAGGCGGACGCCAGTCTGGACGGATCCTTGCTGCTGGAGGCAGGGCAGGACCTGGTGTTCCGTTACCGGCTGCTCATCCACCGCGGCGACGCCCAGTTGGGCCATGTGGCCGCCCGCTACCACGATTTCATCAACCCACCGACGGTGGAGGTGGTGTAGAAGCACGCGGCCGGCACGGCGGCAGCAGCTCCACACACAGTCAAGCTCGGACCTTGGCGCCAGGGCCGGATTCAAACATAACCCAAGCGTGGGAGCGACGCCGGGCCGCGCCGGGACATGACCGGCCCAGGGGCGCCGCGGAGCCGGGTGGAGACATGACCCACGTGTAGGAGCAGGGCTGTCTTGCCTGCTCTGGGGCTCTGCTAAGGCTGCTGGGGAGAGCGCACCGACGCCTGCGACTCCTTCGGTTGCGTCGTGTACGTGACTCCCCAGCAGCGTCCACAAAGGCCAGCCTCTGGCGTTCCCCTCTCCCTTCCGAGTCACCGCTCGCCCGCAGGCGCCAAGACCGAGGGAGACCGAGTCTGCTGCCCATGCCGCTGGACAGACCGGTGCCGCGTAGTACAATGGTCCCAAGCGGCGAGGGGCCACCTTCCGAGGGAGAGTGGGCGGATGCGCGTGCGGCGGCCTGGCTCCTCTCCGCCCGGGGGCCGGCCCGAACCTCGGCCGCCGGAGGGCGACCGCCCGACAGGCTGTTAGGCGGGATAGGCGTGGTATGGAGCCCTACCACTGTGATACGGTTCTCAGGGTGAGTTGGCATGGGCACGAAGCGAGTTCTCCTTATCGAAGATGACGAGCACCTCGCTAAGGTGGTAGAGATCACACTGTCCCGCGAGGGTTTCGAGGTCTTCACTGCGCGGGACGGCGACCTCGGGCTGAGGCGAGCTTACGAGCAACACCCCGACCTGGTGATCCTGGACGTGATGCTGCCCGGGCTCGACGGCTGGGAAGTGTGTCGCCGCCTCAAGCAGATGTCCAACACCCCCGTACTCATGCTTACCGCCAGGGCCACTGAGGAGGATGTGCTCCAGGGCTTCGACTCCGGAGCCGACGACTATGTGCGCAAGCCTTTCAGCCTGGCAGAGCTGGCCGCTCGGGTGAAGGCATTGCTCAAGCGGGCGGAGCTCTACGGCGCCACTTCAACTCAGGGGAACGTGCTCCACAACGGTGACCTTCAGGTGGATCTGGCGCGCCATCAGGTCACCAAGGGCGGCGTGCCCGTGGAGCTGACTCCACTCGAGTTCCGCCTCCTCAGCTACTTCCTCCAGAACCCCGGCCGCCTGCTCACCCATAGCGAGCTCCTCACTCACGTGTGGGGACCGGAGTTCTCGGACGAGGACCAGTACCTTCGCCTCTACGTGAGCTACCTGCGCCAGAAGCTCCAGGACGATTCCGCCAACCCGTCCTACATCTTCAACGTAAGGGGAGAAGGTTACCGCTTCCGCGAGTCCTGAGGGCAGCTGGATGCCATAGCCGGAAGTCCCAGATCTCCTCCTCTCGCCGGGCACTGGCGAGCATTTCTTATCCAACCCTTATACCATTCTAACCCGGCGTTTATCGCCACACGGCAGTCTCGGTGGTATCCTTCCACGAGAGGATCAGTGGACCAGATCCGCCTCATCCGTCCCTCACGCGTCCGCTGTCCGGCACTCAGGCCCCAAGCCGGTGACCTCGAAGGCGACTCCCCCGAGCGCTGCAACCAGGCAGCCGACGGGGTGCCCTCCGTGCTCTGGCCGATGGGCAGTCACAGCCCACCGGCAGTCTGGTTGAGAGTTAAGCCAGTGGATCAGTGCATCCTGCTGATAGAAGATGACACCAACCTCGCCCGGCTGATCGAGGTCAGCCTGAGCAGAGAGGGCTACCGTGTGCTCCTGGCGGAAGACGGGGTTCTGGGCCTGGAGATGGTCGGGCACGAGCAGCCCGATCTGGTGATTCTGGACATCATGTTGCCCGGCTTGGACGGGTGGGAGGTCTGCCGCCGGCTGAAGGCCGCGAGCGGTATCCCGGTCCTTATGCTCACCGCCCGAGTCACCGAGGACGACGTGCTCAAGGGCTTCAGCTGCGGAGCGGACGACTATGTGCGCAAACCTTTCAGCCTGGCGGAGCTGAAGGCGCGGGCGGGCAGCCTCCTGCGGCGAGTTGCTTCGGCGGCCGGCGGCGCCGGTTCCGAGCCCAGGGTGCTCACCAACCTGGATCTAGTGCTGGACACCACCCGACACGAGGTACACAAGCAGGGCCGGCCTCTGGGGCTAACGCCCAAGGAGTACCGGCTCCTGGCGTACTTCCTCCGCCACCCGGGCCGGCTCCTGTCCTACGAGGAGTTGCTCACCCAGGTGTGGGGGCCGGAACACAAGGATCAGAGCGTCTACCTGCGCGTCTACGTTCGCTACCTGCGGCAAAAGCTGGGCGACGACCCCAGCCATCCCACTTACATCACCAACGTGCGTGGCGAGGGCTACCGCTTTCGCGAGCCGTGAGAGGCGCCATCTCGGTATCCACAGCCGGGGCCGCCGTGCTCGGGGTCGTAACCGCCTGCTACCCCCTGCTGCCCAGTGCTCCGAGGAAGTCCGACAGATCGAACACGAAGCCGAAGGCCAGCGCCACGCGCCACAGCGCAATCTGCTTCGCTGTCTCCGTCCTGGCCGTCTCCTTATTCTCCACCGCTGTAGTTGCCTCCCGGATGGTGGAGCACAGCAGACCGTACTTCTGCATCTCCCACATGCCTCCAGGAGAGAGCAGCAGGCACCAGTTGATGGCGAAGCCGACGTAGATGAGGTGGTTCACCCCTTCCTCGCGACAGAGGGCGAAGAGCTGCCGCCCATTCTCGGCCACCCCTTCGTCGCTCTGGGGCCGCGCCTGGGGCATAAAGTCCACCCGCGCGAACCCGGCCTCTACATCGGCCTCGTTATGAGGGCCCACGAAGACGTGCTGCCGACGGAACTCCCGCAGCCGCTCCAGGACCGGGTCAGCCTCGACGCTGGGCAAAGCCTCCGGCTCCGGGCCAGCCAACGCCAGCGCTCGCTGGTAGCCGGGCAGCTCCTTGTAGTAGTCGCCACCGCCGACCACGTGGAAGAGCCTGAGAGGCGAGCGACGCACGGCCGCCAGGAGCGGCGGAAAGACGTCCCTGGCGATGGCATTGGCTCGGCCCATGTACTCCACCGCCCGGTGCCAGCCAGGGAACTGCTGGGGGGTACCGGTGTCGCAGGCGTGCATCACCACCAGGGCGCTGTGGTCCAGTGACAGAGGGATGTCCCCCTTTCGCCAGCCCCCATAGCCCTCGGCTGGAACCTCCAGAGCCAGGTCGGCGTCGAACTGTTGGTAGTAGTGAGCGGGAACGGTGACGGTGCTCATGGCAACTCCTCTATGGTGCGCAATGGGAGCCCGGCTCCGGCAGCACCTCTCTCAACAGCCGGACCCAGTTGCCGTGCATGATGAGCTCCACGTCCTCCTCGGCATATCCCCGCCGTCGCAGGATGTCCGGCACCTTCTGCAGATCGGCGATGGTGTCCAGGTCGTGAGGGGTCTGCTCCTTTCCGTAGCCCCCATCCAGGTCGCTGCCGATGGCGGCGTGCCGGGCATTCCCAGCGATCTGGCAGACGTGGTCTATGTGATCCGCGTAATCCTCCATGCTCGCCGCTTCGGGTTTCGTCTCCCCCTTGACCCATCCCGGCACGATCATCCAGGCGTCCAGGGCCGCCCCGATGACTCCGTCGCGCTCGATCATCAGCCGAATCTGTTCGTCGGTGAGCTGCCTGTCTCCCGGCACCAGGGCGCGGCAGTTGTGGTGACTGGCCAGCACCCTCCCGCCGAAGGCGTCCAGAGCCTGGAAGAAGGCCTCATCCGCCAGGTGGCTGACGTCCAGCACCATGCCTACCTTCTCCATCTCGGCCAGGAGGTCGTAGGCCGCTGGCAGTAGGCCCCCTGGCATGCCGGTTCCGTGAGAGTAGGCGCTAATGCCGTAGTGACACAGGCTCACCACCCGCAGGCCCTCATCCCACCAGCGGCCGACCTGCTCGGGAGAGACGATGGGGTCGGCTCCTTCCATGCTGAGGAAGAAGCCCAGGGGCGGCTCGTCTTGCAGTGGTTCCTGCCACCGGGCCAGGTGCTCCTCCAAGCCCGCCCGATCGGCGATGATGCGGACGTCGCCCTGCTCCTCCAGCAGGCGGTAGAAGGCCAACTGCCCCTGGGCGTGGCCGTAGGCAATCTCCGCAGTACGGTAACCGGGAACGTTGGTGCCCGGCCACGCCACCCGCGCGATGAGGGTGGCTGAAGAGAGGGCCACCTTGCCCCGGCGCATGTCGGGGAAGCCGACGGTGCCCGCACCTCGGCCCTTCTCCGTCATGCCGGCCTCGAGAGCACGAGTCTCGTGGGCGCTCAGGCGCAGATCGCGATTCCAGTTCAGAGCGTTCATGGCCAAGTCCAGGTGCGAATCCACCACTATCATGCTCGGTGCTCCTTCAGTAGTGCCATAGTGACGAGGGGATAGCCCCTAGCCAACAGGACCGGGATGCACTGCCCGGAGAGCTAGCCACTACCCACCAGCCACTGCCCTTCCAGCCGCCGCCAGGCCGGCCCCTCTCTCGAAGCGGTAGCCGGCCATCTCCAGCCCCGCCTCGATCGCTGCCACCGTCGCCATCACGTCTCCCATGTTGTTGGGCCCCATGTGGCCGATGCGGAAGTACTGGTCCCGGATAAGTGGGTGCAGTCCACCTGCCAGGATCACGCCAGCCTCCCGGACGTAACCCAGGAACTTGGCTCCGTCTACACCCTCAGGGTAGCGAGGGGCGGTCATGGTGTGCGCAGCGTACTCGGGCCGCTCGGGCACCTGCTCCAGCCCCAGAGCCTGTACGCCTGCCTTGCACATGCGGCTCAAAGCTCGGTGACGGGAGAAGCGTCGCTCCAGGCCCTCAGCCAGGATTAGGCCCAAGCTCACGTTCAGGGCAGCCACCAGGTTGACCGGCGGGGTACCGAAGTAGCTGGGCCTCCGGGCCTCGTACGCTTCCATGATAGGGAGCCAGTTGTCCCAGTCAGCGTAGTAGCTGCGGACGGGCGAGCGGCGCCGGCGGAAGACCTCCAGCGCTCTCGGCCCAGCCACCAACAGGGCCAAGCCGGGGGGCACGCCCACCGCTTTCTGGGACGCCGTCAGGGCCACGTCCACCCCCCAGTCGCTCAGGCGCAGCTCCTCGCCCGCTACCGAGCACACCCCGTCCACCACCGATAGCGCCCCGTGTTCCCGGGCCAGGCGGGCTACCCCGGGAACGTCGGCTATGACGCCGGTAGAGGTATCCACGTGGGTGACCGTCACCAGCTTGTACTGGGCCCGTCCTAGCTCCGCCTCGATCTCTTCCAGCGACGGTCGCGAGCCCACCGGGGCGCGGACGTGAGTCACCTGGGCGCCATAGCGTTCAAGGAGAGCGCCGAACCGGTCCCCGAAGTAGCCGGTATTCACCACCAGGGCCCGGTCACCCTCCTCGGTGAGGTTGGCCGCTGCCAGGTCCATGGCCAGGGTGCCCGAGCCGGCCACCACGAATGGTTGCCCATCCTCGCTCAGGAAGACCCTGCGGGTGCGCTCGAGGGCCTGCCCGAACACCTCGATGAAGTTGCCGGCTACATGACTGGTAGTAGGCTCGGCCATGGTGGCCAAGACCACGGGCTCGAACTCGATCGGCCCCGGTATCATCAACAGACTGCGACCCTTCATCCTTCATTTCCTCCCCAATGCTACGGTACACTCACGGCGCCGCTCCCACGCCAGGTGGAACCGAATCCTAACCCCAGGTGCCTCTGGCGACAACGCTCGGCGCCTCTTCGCCAATCACCCCCGCGACGAGCCAGTCTCCGCGCGAGAAGGTGGGCTGCCCCGGCACCGGGAGCGCCCCCGCTGAGCGGAGCTCAGTCGGCTGGCGACCCTCGTTCCAGTCCAGAGTTGACTTGCCCAAGTGTGACAGGAATAATGACCTCTAGGGTGGTGTTTGGAGGATTACATGAGGATCGTGGGTTTTGAACAAGGCCGAGTAACCGTCCAGCTCGATGCTGCCGAGTGCAGCGTCGTGGCTGAGGCTCTTCGTCTCGTGAGCAGGCAGCTGCCGTTGGAAGCACAGGCTCGGCGCCCCCTGGGCGATGCCTTCGCGGTCTGCGCCCGCATAGCCGCCGCCCAGAGTCGGCAGGCCTTGGCTCTGCGCCTGCCCCGGCCCCCTCTCGCGTTCGCCCGCCAGCAGCGCTCCATCGTCTCGGTGGACTGAGGCGCGTGCGGGCGCCCGCGCTCATCCACTCAGGCGCCAACCCTCAACAGCCAGGGAATGCGACCCGCGGCGTCACGCGATCGGCGCTCCCCATCGAAAGAGCCGGGCATCTGCCGCACCCCCTCTGACGGGCCTTCCATCAGCAAAGCCGGCCAGAAAGGCAAGGATTGGCCGCCAGCGTGCCCTTATGTCAATATAATGCGAACTCAGACGCGGCTGGCGCGGCCGGCCCAGGGGAGTCGTGGTGAGACGATTGGCCTGGTTGTCCTTCTCTCTATCAGCAGTGATTCTGGTGGCGGGAGTGTCCACGATTATGGCTCTCAGGGCAGGGGCGGCGCTCCCGCCTGCCACCAACGGTGGGCCCCAGACGGAGGCTGCCGCCGTGCAGCCGGCGCCCGCCACCGCTACCGCGGATGCGGAGAAGCTGGCCTGCCCCACCGCTACCGAGACCATATCACTGACGGCGACAGCCACCGCCACCCCCATCCCTACCGCCACTCCCACGGCCACGCCGGCCTACCAGCCAGCCGCGCCGGCGGTGGAGCTCACTGGCTTCACCCATAGCTGGCAGACCTGGAACAACTGCGGGCCGGCCACTCTGGCCATGCTCCTAAGCTACTACGGCAGCCGCCTCAGCCAGGGCGACATCGCCGCCGTCCTGCGGCCCAACTACGATGACAAGAACGCCGATCCCGAGGAACTGGCGGCCTTCGCCATCTCTCAGGGCCTGAGAGCGGTGGTAGGCGTCCAGGGAGATCGGGATACCCTGCGACTGCTCCTCAGCAATGGACTCCCGGTGCTCATCGCCACCTGGCACGAGCCCGAGCCCGACGATGGCATGGGCCACTATCGCCTGCTCACCGGCTACGAAGACGCCCAGGGTTACTACATCGTCTTCGATTCCTACGACACCGTCGGTCTGCGCGGGGCCAATCCGTACCTGGGCCTGGCTTTGCCCTACGACGAACTGGAATCCATGTGGACGGTATTCAACCGGGCGTTCGTGGTCGTCTACACTGCCGACCAGGAGCCGGTGGTGGACGGCATCCTCGGGCCCGAAGCGGGCACCCCGGCCATGTGGGAGGCGGCCCTGGCCCGCGCCGAGGAGCACGCTCAGGCCCATCCGGACGATGTGTATGCCTGGTTCAACGTGGGGACCAACCTCACCCACCTCGGTCGCTACGAGGAGGCGGTCGAAGCCTACCGCCGGGCGGAGGCCATAGGGTGGCCGCGCCGAATGCTATGGTACCAGGTCGGCCCCATGGAGGCCTACTACCACGTGGGCGCCTACGACAAGGTGATCGCCCTGACGGACCAGGTGATGCGACAGACCAATCAGGTGGAGGAGGTCTGGTACTGGAGAGGGATGGCCCTCCGGGCACTGGGGCAGGCCGACGCCGCCCGCCAGGCGTTCGAGCGGTCGCTCTCGCTTCGTCCCAGCTACGCCCCGCCCCGGGAGGCCCTGCAGTAGGGACACGACAGAACGTTGCGGACACCGACGTGCCCGTGGATGACGCTGATTCACGCCGATCGGAGAAGCTCAGCGTAGATCAGCGTCATCAGCATCCCCTTCCCGCCGGCTAGCGGCCCTCGATCTCGATTCCGCCGGTGCCAGAGCGCACCATCAGGGTCACCTGTGGGTCGGCACCCACCCGTCCGCGTAGCTCCCGCCGGACTATCCGCTCGCCGCCGGTCTCGCGGTCCTGCACGTCAAAGGCCACGTCTATCTCGCCCACGTTGGTGGAGGCATCCAAGAGGAACTGGCTGCCTCTGGGCAAGACGATCCGGATCGAGCCCACGTTTGAGTTGACACTCACCTGCCCCGATTCAGGCAGCTGCCCGTCGAAGGTCACGTCGCCCACGCCAGAGCGGATCTCGCTGTCGCCAGTGAGAGCTACGTCGTGCAGGACGATGTCACCCACGTCGCCGGTCACCGTGACCACACCCTCCACGCCTTCGATACGGATCTCGCCCACGTTGGAGCGCACGTTCAGGCTAGAGGAACGGGGCACCGTAATGTCCAGGGTCACGCTCAGGGACTGGTTCACCAGGCTGCTGGGCACGTCTACGCGAATCTCGGCTTGGTTGCCGCTCGCGGAGGCATCGAACAGCACCTCTTCCAGGAGCCGATTGGCCGCCTCCTGGGTGGAAGCCCGCGCCCTGGCTTCCGCCCGGACGCTGACGCCGTCGCCCGTGCCGCCGCGCACGTTCACCCGACCTACTTCGTTCATCACTGTCACCACCGCGGGCGACCGGACCACCAACTCACGGCTATAGGAGGTGGTGGATTCCCAGGAGCCTCGGCCCAGGATGGACCAGCCACTGGATATTGTGGGACCACCGCCGCCATAGATGGCCACAGCCCCCAGAGCGACGGCGACGCAGCAGCACAGCAACAGCACTGCCAGCACCACCAACAGGATCACAAGTGTAGACGACTTCATCCGATTCCTCCTATGGACTTCACGCTCAACTCAGCAGCTATCGATACGCGCCGCACCCATTGTAGGGCGCTCGGGCGGCGCCCTCAACCGCCCTCGGCTCGGGGGCCGGGTACTGCCGTAGGTTCGGTTGGGTGCAGTGGCTTCCCCCTAAGCCGGGGCGAAGCCAGGAGGCTCAACTGAAGGGGCCGGGTCCGGCGGACTGCTTCGGGTCAGGAGTGGGACCAAGTGACGGCGCAGGCTACGCTGTACCGTCGCAATGGGGGACGTGGCATCAATGGTGACGAAGCCAAACTCGCGCGCGAGCCGAGCATACTCCTGCAGTAGCTTTCGCTGGTAGCGGATGAAACTGTCATACGGGTCGAGACCGGGGTTCTGATCCAGCCCCGACTCCCAGTAGTCCAGCCCATCGGCGAGCAGAGCCCGCCGGACCAGCGTCTCGGCGTCGGCCTCTAAGTAGAACACCACGTCGGGCTCGAGGGCGAAACCAAACAGCTCCTGCACCCAGGCGCGGTCGGCTCCGCGGGCGCAGGCACGGGCGATAGCCGTGTACACGTAGCGGTCCGAGAGCACCACGAACCCGGCCCGGAGCGCGGGGATGATCTCGTGCTCCAACCGGTCGGCGAAGTCGGTGGCATAGAGCAGGTTGAAGGTCCACACGTTCATGGTGTGGCCTTCTTTGGCTAGGTCTATGGTGGAAGACACCAAGGGCGAGGAGGTCCAGTCGGTGTCCACCACCCCATAGCCCTGATACTCCAGCCAACCGCGCAGGAGGCGGATCTGAGTGGTGCGCCCGACGCCGTCACTGCCCTCGATGACGATGAGGCACCCCGACAGACCACTGGTGTCCACGTAAGGCAGCCCCTTACCCATGAAGGCACGCCGTTCGCTCATCGATCCAACCCCGGAAGAGGGACGGCAGCGGTGCGGGAGGTGAATCCGGCAGCAAAGGGCTCCAGGTACTCTGCCACCGTCTCCTCCACGATCCTGCGCAACTGCTGTTGCTGCACGTCTATGGGGAGCTCAGCATCCATGACCCGGAAGCCAAACTCCTCCGCCATACGATCGTACTCCTGCAGCACTCGCCCCTGGAACAGGCGGAAGGATTCCTCCAAGTCGGGGCTAAGCTTCAGATCCATGCCCGCTTCGTAGAACTTGATCTTGGCCCGAGCGCTTCGCAGCCGGTTGAGCGAGCACTCCACCGGGACCTTGAAATAGAAGGCTACATCCGGGCACACAGCGAAGCTGTACACCTCGCGCACCCACTCAGGATGCACCCCCCGGGCCACGTCCCGCGCAAATGCGGTGTAGGCGTATCGGTCGGCGATGACCATCATGCCCGCCTTCAGGGGCGGAATGATCTGATAGGTCAGCCGGTCGGCGAAGTCGGTGGCGTGAAGAAGACTGAAGGTCGTCGGAGTGAGGCGATTCTTCTTCTTGCCCACCCGAGTGGCTCGCCGTACCAGGGGAGAGGAGTTCCACTCGGTGAAGAAGACAGGCACTCCCCGGTTCATCAGCCACTTCTGCAGTAACTGAGCCTGGGTGGACTTGCCCGACCCGTCAATGCCCTCCACCACGATGAGCTTGCCCGGATAGTCATGCGCCTGGTTCAAACCAGGAGTCTTCATCCCTCCTCCCCGATCGTCGAGCTCTCACCAGCGCTCACCAGCTCGCGAGTCCTTTCCTCCAGCCAACTGGATCAACTGACTCGGCGCCAGCAGCCATTCAAGGGTGGCGCACCGCCCGTAACTCAGCTCGGACACAGCGAGACGGCACACTCCGCCTTTGCGCAGGTTCAGGTCCAGGCTCAGACCTCCGGTGCACAGCACCGAGGCCAGCTGGCCCAGGTCCGGCTGATGGCCTACCAGCACCAAGCTTTCGTCGGGGCCATGCAGGCGACTGATCTGAGCCACCAATTCCTGGTGGCTTCCGCCCGGCGCCAGGGCATCGAGGGTCAGCGGCTCGGGTCCATCATTCAAGGCGTCGACAAGGATGTCGGCCGTCTGGCGTGAACGGAGATATGGGCTAGTTAGCACAGCATCGCACCGAAAACCGAGAGAGAGCAAGCCGCGAGCGATGCGCCGCATTCTGCGCTCGCCCCGACGCGTGAGTGGGCGCTCGGCGTCGTCCTGGTAGCCACCCACGTCGCGCTTAGTGGCAATGGCGTGTCGCAACAGGTACAGCTCCATCTACTCTCTCCGTCCTCCGGACCCGGTGGCGACGCAGCCCCAT
This sequence comes from Anaerolineae bacterium, assembly GCA_013178015.1. Taxonomy (NCBI): domain Bacteria; kingdom Bacillati; phylum Chloroflexota; class Anaerolineae; species Anaerolineae bacterium. The sequence continues at coordinate 25,954 of JABLXR010000035.1, read as the reverse complement.
CGCCCGGCGGGAACCGCCTATGTGCCGGCATCTTAACTGTTATGTCTGTCCAGTCAACTTCGCTGTGCTGTTCCCGCCATTCTGGCGACCGGACAGAGCTTGCGCCGGGTGCGGTGGAGACATAGGCGCAGGCGCGGTGTTGCCTGCCAAGTTCCAGCTCGGCCAAGGGCCAAGCAGAGGCCGAACGATCGTGCGGAGTTCTCCTATCAGATTACCCTCTCCTTCTGATGAATCTCTGAGAGACGCTTTATGACCGTTTAACTCACCACATGCATACTGTCCGGTGGAACAAGCGAATAGCTCACATACTCTCCTGCAGTGATCCCCCCACTGCTACATGTCCCCCCATTCCCCTCCTCTTCTTGCCACTGGAGTTCTGGGGAGCCCTCACCCCGGGGGCTCCTCGCCTCTCTTTCTCAGGGGTGAAGGCACCAAGGGGGCAGGCAGGAGCGGAGAAAGCAGGCCGATCCCCCGGCGGCACGCGTCAGCCATGAAGACCGAAAGCCCGCAGGGGCGGTTGCGCAGGCCTCGCCCGAGTCGTCGGTGATGTAATGTCAGTTAGGCAAGTCGAGGGTTAGCTCCGGGTTTGAAGGGCGAGGCCTTCCATATCATCGACACAAGCTACGGTCACGACCGTGGCTTTTCGCTGTTCCTGACGTGCATCCCAAGAGCTCGCCCCAGGGGCGGGACCGCCAGCCGTGGCACCACGGCGAGGCTTTGAGCCTGCCCGCGGAGACCGCCGCTGCCACCCTACACAAGCGGGTGTTGTCGCCGTCAGGAGCAGGCGTCCAGCTCCACACCCGCCGCCACGGTGCGGACCGCGACCAGGCGCTGGTGCAACTCCTCCTGCACGCCCTCGCAGTCCGCCAGTGGGAACCGGCCCTCTTCCAGCCGCAACACGGTCACATCGCCGCAAGCGCCAGGTCGAAGGCAACCGACCTCGCCCTGCAGCCCCAGCACCCGGGCGGGCGCGTCGGTGACCAGTTGCACTACCTCCTGCAGGGGCAAGCCCAGATGCAGAAACTTGCTCATCACCGAGGGCAGGCTGAAGGCGCCGGAGCCCACGCTGGACCGATGCAGGTCGCTGGAGATGAAGTCCGGGGGGAAGCCCTGGTCGAGAGCGGCGCGGGCCACTTCCCAGGAGAAGCTGCCAGCGCCGTGGCCCACGTCAAACAGCACCCCCCGTCGGCGCGCTTCCCAGGCCTCCGGCCGCACGCGGTCGTTCCCCACCATCAGACAGCCCTTCCGCCCCTTGTAGATGTGGGTGACGATGTCGCCGGGGCGCATCAAAGGGAGCATGTCTCCCAGGCCCGGGGGTGGCGCGCCGATGTGGCACATCACCGGCAGATCGGTGGCCCGCCCCACCTCTAGTGCCACCCGGAGTGGGGTGAGGCCGGTAGGGCCTACGCGCATGGCGCAGCTCAGCACCTTGATGCCCTTCATCAGGTCCCGGTTCTCCTCCACCGCACGGAAGGCGGAGTCGGCGTCCAGGTGCTCGATGACGCCGTGGACCACCTCCAGGCAGGTCAGCCCGGGCTCGGAGACGTTCAGGAAGGGCAGGATGCGGACGCACGAGGGCTCGATGACGTAGTGCCGAAAGCCAGCGAAGTTGGCGGCTCCGGCGCTGCCGGCGTCTACCCAAGTAGTGACGCCCGAGGAGGGGGCATGTCGATCGGCCTCGATGCTGATGGCGTCCAGGCGGAAAGCCACGTGGGTGTGAAGGTCTATCAGTCCCGGCACCACCAGGCAGCCGGTAGCGTCCAGCCGGGAGACGGCCTCAAAGCCCGAGAGGTCAGCTTCGACCGCAGCCACCCTGCCCTGAAGCAGGGCCACATCGGCGGGACCATCTAGGCCTTGGGCCGGGTCGATCACTCGCCCGCCGGTGATGAGCAGATCGTAGGTCAATCCTGTCCTCCGCTGGCGCCTGCCTCTCAGGGTTGGATGTAGGCATACTGGAGCACAGGGACTACCATGGCCGGATGGGGCAGCTGGCGGACGTAGGGCTTGGTGAGCCAGTACTCCACGTCGTGGTACAGGGGGATGACCGGGACCTCGGAGAGGATCACCTCCTCCGCCTCCAGGTACAAGCGGTGGCGCTCCTCCTGATCCATCTCCAGGCCCGCCTCGGCCAGCAGCCGGTCCACCTCTGGATTGGAGTAGCCGCTGTGGTTGTCGTGGCTACCGCTGGAGAAAAGCACATTCAGGAAGTTCTCCGGATCAGCGTAGTCGGCAATCCAGCCCAGAATGTACATCTGATAGGGATGGGCGCTGTAATTCAGACCGTCCAGGAAGGTAGACCAGTCGCTCTGCTCCACCTCCAGGGTCACCCCAAGGTTCTCCTCCAGGATGACGGCGATCGCCTCGGCCACGGGATCCGTCTGGGGAGTAGCGGAAGCCACGTAAAGAGTGATGGGCGGGAGGGCTCCGGCGCTCCCGTAGGAGGACCGGGCTAGCGCCCGCCGGGCTTCTTCTACGTCCAACGCGGGCGCGGCCAGCCCCTCGTTGTCGTAGTCCGGCATTTGCGGGGGTACCACCGTCTTGGCCGCAGGCACCGTGCCCTCGTAAAGGATGTCCACGATCTTCTGCCGGTCCAGCGCCAGGGCGAAGGCTCGTCGAACCTCGAGGTCGTCGAAGGGCGGGGTCTCGCAGTTCAGCCCCACGTAGAAAGTAGCCAGTTGCTCGCTCACGGTGAGCTCGGAGGCGAGGCCGCTAGCCGGATCGGTTATGCGGGGCAGAGTAGCAGTACCAACCAGAGTGGCATCCAGCTCGTCGTTCTCGTACATGGTGACCGGATCTCCCCCACCCAGCCGGTACACCACTCGGTCTAGTGCCGGCCGAGGGTCGCGGTAGTAGTCCCGGTTCGCCTCCAGGACGATGCGATCCCCCGGTATGACCTCGACCAGCTTGAAGGGGCCGGTACCGGTGAAGCGTTGGAAGATGTCGTCGGACTGGAGACTGCGGCGGTCTACCACGAAGGCCACCGGATGGGACAGCTTGGCCAGGAAGGAGGGCCGCGGCGCGTCTATCTCGATCTCCAGAGTGTAGTCGTCCACGACGCGCACTCCGGCCAGCTCCCGGGCCCGGCCGGCGAGCATCTCTCTCGCTCCTACGATATCCCCCAGGTAGGTGGCCGCGATGGGCGAGCCGGTGGCAGGGTCACAGGATCGTTCGAGGGAGAACTTGAAGTCGTCAGCGGTGACCGGCGTTCCGTTGTGGAAGCGGACGTTGCGACGGAGATGGAAGGTGTACACCCGGCCATCGTCACTGATCTCGTAGTCCTCGGCGATGTCAGGAACCAGCTCCAGGTCGGGCCCAGCGGTGACCAGGCCGCTGAAGATCTCCACGATGTACTGGGCGGAGGTGCTGTCCTGGCTGAGGGCTGGGTCCAGAGTAGGCGGCATGGCGCCGGGCAGCCGCAGCTCACCCCCTAAGGGTCGGCCGTCCGGTCCCTGCGCGGTGGGAGAGGCAGGCACCCGCGTGATGACGGCGGTTGCCTGGCGCTGGATGCCTCCGGACACTACCTCCTCACCGCGCCACGCGACGTAGCCTACTCCGGCGCAACCCAGGAGCAGGGCGATGCAGCTGCAGGCAACGGCGATCACCAGCAGAACGATGAGAGGCGAGCGATTGCCGGTCACGGGTGAGACTCCTTGGTCGCGTATGGCGGGGTTCAGGCCACGCTCGGCTAGCTCGCGCCATTCTAGGGGGCCGGTCCTTGCCGGTCAAAGTGGCGTCGGAGCGCTGACGCCCCGGACGGCGAACCGGTAACCCCCGCTCTGGAGGCGACTTGATGCCGCGGGCATCCGGGGATAAGCTCGGTGGTGCCGGCGCGCCAAGCGTCGGCAAGGGGCAAGGCTTGAGAGTTACTTGCGTGGTGGACAACTGCGTCTCTCGTGGCGGCCTATTGGCCGAGCACGGGCTGTCGCTTCTGGTGGAGGCGCAGGGCGGTCGCGTTCTGTTCGACACCGGGGAGAGCGGCGCGGTGGTTAGGCACAATCTCAAGGCCCTCAGGGCGGCCGTTCCGGACGCGGTGGTGCTCAGCCACGGCCACACCGACCACACTGGAGGGCTGGAGGCACTGGCCCCTCTCCTGAGCCGCAGGCCGCTGGTGGCTCACCCCGGGATCTTCGAGGAAAGGTTCTCTGGCCCCGAACGGCGGTCCATTGGCATGAACCGCGAGCGGCAGCAGGTCCTGGAGCACGCTTTCCTTCCGCGGCTGAGCGATCAGCCCACCGAAGTGGTGCCGGGAGTGTGGACCACCGGTGAGATCCGGCAGCGTCCCTACCCGGAAGGACGGGGGAAGCTTCACGTGGTCAAAGTGGGCGACAGCTTCGCTCCCGACCCTTACCGCGACGATTTGTCGCTGGTGTTGAAGGTACGAGACGGGGTGGTGGTGCTGCTGGGCTGTGCCCATGCCGGCGTGCTCAACATCCTGGAGGCCGTCAGGGAGCGCCTCGATGTCCCTCTGGTGGCGGTGATAGGGGGCACTCACCTGGCGGGAGTTCCCCAAGAGCACCTTCGCGAGTTGTCTCAGCGCCTGCAGGCCTGGGGCTCTCCCCAGCTGTATCTCAACCACTGTACCGGCGCCGATTCCCTTTTCCACCTCCGCTATCTGATGCCCGACCTGGTGCGGCCCTTCGGTGCCGGCTCGCAGGTGGAGTTCGCCCAGACTGCTCTCGCCTGAGCGGGGAATGAAACGCTGATGCCGCTGATACTGCGCAGATTGGTGCTGATCCTGAAGAGTGACGAACGAAGATCAGCGAGAATCAGCGCAGTATCAGGGCCATCAGCGTCCTATTGCGGGCGGGTGCGCAGGAAGTCCACCTGGTACCAGCAACCTTTGGCGCCCTCCCGGTGCTGTACCTCCACCACCGGGGAGATCTGGTTGCCCAGGGAGTCCACCACCACCACGTAGTAGGTCGCCGGGCCCGTCCCCAGGATGACGTCGTAGTAGCCGGTGTCGGGAGGCTGCTTGGTGATGGCGGGGAAGTTGTGGTTCCAGGGATCGTAGACCCGAAGTTGCACTCCGGGCAGCGGATTGCCTCTCTCGTCCTTGACGTAGCCGAAGACGGCGCCCACGAAGCATCCCCGGTCTTCGGCCATAGTGGGAGCGCCGGCGGGTACGAACAGGTAGGCCGGCCGGGTGGGCGTGGGCGAAGGCGGTTCCAGTTGGCCGGTGGCCGCTGGCGTGGGCGTCCCTCGCTCTTCCGCGGGCTGGGCAGCGGTGGGCCCTAGCGAGCTCGAGCCGGAGGTGGCGGTGGGGGCGGGAGCGAAGGTGGGGACGATCACGGTGGGCGCCGGGCGCTCCGTGGGCAGGGGCACGGTGGGCCAGGCGGCAGGAGTGGCGTCCGCTTCGGGATGGTCGCCGGTGGGCGAAGGGGTCACCAGACGGGCTTCGACTCGCCCGGGTGTGGGCGTGGGCGAAGAGAGGTGGGCCAGGATGTCGGGCGGGCGAAGAGGTCCGATGCGGACGCTGCTGGCTACGACGTATCCAGCCACAACGGCCACGCCGATCACCAGCAGAAACAGGAGACCGTACAGAGGGTTGCTCCCTCTCACGCTGCACCTCTCACTCCGCCCTGACCGGCGGGTTGTTGCCGCCCGGTTCTGCGGCTGCCTATAATCGTCGCATGTCTGCCCACGGCTCCATCATATGGACGTCGGACAGGGCTCGCCAGTTCCGGGCCGGGGGGCTCTCGCGGGCGATGGTGCCGGCGGCACTATTCGTGGCTGCAGTCGTCTTCCGCTTCGAGGGCCTCAGCCGGCAGAGCCTGTGGGCCGACGAGGGCAACTCCTGGGGTATGACCCTTCGCTCCCTGGCGGACATCGCCCCCGCCGCCGGAGCCGACATCCATCCGCCGCTGTACTACTACCTGCTCAACTTGTGGGCCCGTCTGTTCGGCACCTCCGAGGCGGGGCTGAGGTCCCTCTCGGCCGTCATTGGCTGCCTGCTGGTGCTGGTTACCTACCTGTGGGCTCGCCGGCTGGCAGGTGAGGCCGCTGCAGTGGCGGCGGGAGCTCTGGCGGTGGTTTCCCCATTCGCGGTCTACTACTCCCAGGAAGCCAGGGCGTACGCTCTGGTGGCGCTGCTGGCGGCGGTCTCCACCTGGGCGCTGAGCGAGTATCTGCTGGCCCGCGAGCAGGGCTTCCGGGCGCGCCGCTGGGCCGCCGGCTACGTTCTGGCCGCTGCCGGGCTGCTGTGGTCGCACTACCTGGGGCTGATGGTGCTGGCGCTCCACAACCTGGCCCTGGCCCTCTGGCTGGCCGGGCGCTACCGGTCGGCGCGGAGCACGGTGCGTGGGGAGGTACGGGACTGGGTCATCGCGCAGGGTGCGGTAGCTCTGCTCTTCCTGCCCTGGCTGCCGGTCATGCTCCGCAGTGCCGGGGGCTGGCCCGCCATCAGCGCCCGGGAGCCCCTCTGGTTCTACCTGGAGGAAGCGGCACGGCTCTACTCCTTGGGGCCGGCAGCCCAGGCTACCTCGATGGTCGGCTGGGTGGCGCTCGTGCCCGCCGTCCTGGGGCTGGCCTTGGCGCCCGCCCGAGCCCGCCACCGGCTGCTCTGGGGGCTGGCGGCCACGGCAGCCATCTGGCCGGCGGTATCGCTCTGGGCCATTTCTCTCCTCCGGCCCATGTACCGAGCTAAGTTCCTGCTCATCGGCCTGCCTGCCTACCACCTGCTGGCTGGGGCCGGTACGGCCTGGCTGGCCTCAGCGGGGGCCCGCCGGGCAGGCGCAGTGGTGGGCGTGGCAGCGGCCCTGGCAGTGATGGCGCCGGCCGGCCTGGCGGCGTACGGCGGACTGAGCGCCTACTACGGCGGCCAGGGAGCCTCCCGCGATGATTACCGGGGACTGGCCGCCTACATCGAGGCGGCAGCAGGACCGGAGGATGCTGTCATCCTGAATGCCCCGGGCCAGGTCGAGGTCTTCTCCTACTACTACCGAGGCGCCGCCCGCCTCTATCCCCTGCCCGACACCAGGCCCCCTGATAGAGCGCGGCTGGAAGCGGAGTTGGCGGCCATCGCCCGGCGGCACTCGCGCGCCTTCTCCGTGCTCTGGGCCACGGCCGAGAGCGATCCCGATGGGGTGGTGGAGAGCTGGCTAGACTTGAATGCACATAAGGCCCTTGATACCTGGTACGGCAACGTGCGCCTGACTCAGCACGAGTTCGCTCCGCCGGATCTTCGGCTCCGCCAGGCCAACGCCATCTTCGGCGACCGCATCGCCCTGGAAGCCTATGCCCTGGGCGGCGGTGGCGTAACCCCTGGAGCCGCGGTTCCGGTCGAGTTCCACTGGCGGCTGAGTGGCCCTGCCGTCGGCGAGTATGCCCTCTTCATCCAGGCGCTGGATGGGAGGAGCAACATAGTGGGCCAGCGAGATACGCTACCCGTTTCGGGGCATCTTCCCGTCAGCCGGTGGGCGCCGGGGGTGACGGTGGTGGACCGGCAGGCGGTGCCGGTGCTCCTGGGCACTCCCCCCGGCAACTACACGGTGGTGGCGGGCTTGTACGATGTGGTCACCGGCGCCCGCCTGAGGCTTCCCGATGGGTCCGACCATCTGGTCCTGGGGCAGATCGAGGTGGTGCCCATGCCTCAGCTATTGGATGCAGCAGCCCTGCGAACGGTAGTCCGCCAGCAGGTGGGGTTGGGGCCCATGCGGCTCATGGGCTGGGACCTCTCACCGCTGGGGGGCGAGCGTGCCCGCGAGATCGCCCTGTCGGCCGGGCAGCCGCTGTCCATCGCCCTCTTCTGGCGGGTACAGGAGAGGCAGAGAGTACAACTCGAGTTCGTGCTGGAGACGGGCGGGCAGCTCAGGACCATTGCCACGGGCGAGGCCCTCGCCGAGGCCCTCGGGCCGGAGGCCTGGGCCATCGGGCAGACCTATCGGGACCCGCGCATCATCTTCCTTCCCGCCGACCTAGCGCCGGGCAGCTACATCCTCTCCATGAAGGTGGAAGCGGGGGAGGGCCGGGGACAGGTGGACCTGGGGCGGGTCAACGTCGGTTGACCTGCTCCTTGCCCGCCTCCGTCTCCGCGAGCTTGACTGCCTTCAGGCCGAGGAAGAGAGGAATCTCCCGGTCGGCCAGCCTGTGAGCCTTGGCGCGGCCAGCGGAGTCCGGGTTGTGGCTGTGGGTGGCCAGTTCCTCTATGCGCTCCACCAGCAAGCCCTGGCACGACAGGCCGTTCACGTACTCCTGCAGGGGCCGATGGAAGCTCCAGACCACCTGGCGACGGCGCTTTAGCGGTTGCGGTGTGAGGGGCACGGACCGGGAGGTCAGGTAGGAGTCTACCCGGCGGTAGACCAGTCGCCGGTCCTCATCCCACCCCCAACCGCTCTGCCGGGGGACGCGGAAGCAAGGATGCGTCATCACCATGACCAGCCGCCCGCCGGGCCGGAGGGCCCAGGCCGCCGACCTCAATACGTCGGTCAAAGGATCCATGTCCTGGATGCTGAGCAGGAAGACCACGCCGTCGAAAGAGCCGGGCCCGAGGGAGGGGCATTGCCACAGGCAGCGCGCGTCCGCGCGGACGAACTTGCCCAGGCGGCCGCGATGGCGGCGAGCGTGACGCAGCAGCCGGGGGCTCATTTCTACTCCGACGTAACGCGCCCCGCCCTGGACGATGGCAGGCGCCAGCACGCCCTGACCGGCGCCGACGTCCAGTATGCGCTCTCCGGCCCGGGGTCGCAGCAACTCCAGCGCGGCCGGCAGGGCCAGCTTCCGGTGGTGTTCGCTGCCCGTGGGGCCCACCCAGCCGTCGTACCAATCGGCCAGGCGGTCCCAGCAGCGCCAGTTGTTCGAGCGCGACGAGGACTCGGGCGCGGGGGTTCGTCGCGAGGGAGAAACCATGACTTGTACTCCTGGGTGTAGCTGGTGCGACCGACGGGCCGGCCGGAGCGGATGCTCTCGGACGGACGGCTGCGGCCGCCAGGACATGCCGCCAGACGAAGCTCAGACGGAGGCTAGACCCAGAGGAGGGTAGTCATGGTTTGGTGTCTCTCCTTAGAGGTACCCTGGGGCGAGGTGCCACCAGTGCTAAAAGGTTAGCCGCTAATGGGGCCGGCGTCAACTCCGGTAGCAGTCTGGGATCGGAGGGACGGGTTCGCAGCACCATCGCCGCTCAGGGGTGAACCAGGGGCTACGACAAGGCGAAGCCGGCCTTCGCCGGCTGCCAGAGCTCTCTGGCCCGCGCAGCCGGGCTTCACTCACCTATGGCTCCGCGGCTTCAGCCCGGAGCGATACTGCGGCTCAAGGCTCTCCGCCCTGATCGTGAGGTCTTGCACTCTCAGCGGTGGATCGGGAGCGGTCGCACTGGCGTGGCCGGAGGAAGAGCGCGGTACCCTCTTCCTCGGCCGGGCCCGCCCCCGGCTCCCACGTGGCTCGGAGGCCGAGGAACACCACGTCGGGATGAGCCGCCTGGACCTCGTCGAGCGCACGCCTGATCTCGGCCGAGAGGGAAGCGGACCAGGCTCGGACGATGAGCTTCCTGCCTTCTGAGGAGACGCCAATAGCGACTACGTCAGGGATGAGCTCCGCCCGGTCCAGGAGATCGCGGACGGCAGCGAAGGCGGCCAGATCGGCCAGGTCCCAGCATTCGCCCCGCACCTCCCAGCGCCCCCAGGGGCCGGATGGCGATTCAGGGGGAGGCATGGCGGTGCCTCCAGCACGAGCCACCAGGCGCGATCGCGCAGTGTGGCATGGGCCCTCCTTGGGCGAGTGTAGCAGCACGGCCGTTCCCGCTGCAGAGGGGATTGTAGCAGAGGCCATCCGACCCGACACCACCGATGGGGAGCGGTCGGCTGCACCGGCGGGCCCGAGGCGACCAGCAGGCCGAACGGCGCGCCACGAGCGGCCCAGCGCCGAGCCCGACTCGGCCCCCGGCTCTAGCCGATGATGCGTGAAGCATCGTCCGGTGTTATGTTATGCGTACGCCGATGCCTAGCGACGACGGTGGGGAACTGGGCTGGATCCAGGAGCGTCGTCATAGGCGAGGAGAGGAGGAGCAGCTTGCCTCTCTCGCCAGGGGCGGTCGGTGATCGGGAAGGCGGGCACGTCGCCCCCACCGCCCGAGCCTGCGCGAGCGAGTGCGAGCTTCTGGCCTGATGAGCAAAAGCAGCATGGACACATACTCAGAGAACGACAGCGGCCGTACCTGGATACTGGCGGTGGGCCTGATCGCGGCGGTGGCGTTCGTGGTGGGCACGTTTCTGGCCGCGCGCCTGCTGCGAGGAGGCCGGGACGGGCAGCCGGCCCCCACCAGAGAGCAGCGTCCGAGCGCTCCCTCGGTGCGCCTCGAGGGACATAGCGCCGGGGGGTTCACCATCGTGGGTGAGGGCTGGCCTTCCGACGCCGCTGTGTCCCTATCGCTCACGTCGGACCGAAGCAGCGCCGACTACTGGCTGGGCCGTCTCCTGGCCGACTCGACAGGCTCCTTCCGCCGGGACGTAGCCTGGCACAACGACTACCCCTCCGGCCCCGGCACCGAACTCCTGGCCCGCTCCGGGAATCTGGAGGTCAGGGTGCCCTTCGATCTGACTCCGGGATCGCTCGGCCCCACCGTGCCCGCCGGCACGGCGGCGCCGCAGCCTACGCCCTCCCAGGTGGGCCCCACGGCAACACCCACGGAGACGCCGCCGCCCACTCCCACGTTCACGCCCATGCCCACACCCACCGCTACGGCCACTGCCACTGCCACCGTCACCCCCACGCCGGTGGCCACGCCCTCGGTGTTCCTGGGCTGGAAGGGGGAGTACTTCAACAACACCGAGCTCAGCGGCACGCCGGCGGCAGTCCGCGACGACCCCAGCATCAACTTCGACTGGGGGCAGGGCTATCCGCTTCCAGGGGTGGGCGTGGATAACTTCAGCGTCCGCTGGACGCGGGAGCTGGACCTAGACGAGGGGCAGTATCGCTTCACTCTGCGGGTGGATGATGGCGTCAGGCTGTGGGTGGACGACGAACTGCTGGTGGACGAGTGGCACCCCGGCAGCAGCACCCATGAGGTGATGGTGCACCTGAGCCAGGGCCGGCACCAGGTCCGGGTCGAGTACTTCGAGGCCACCGGAGAGGCCCGCGCTATCGTGGAGTGGGGCAGCATCCTGGGAACGCCGACGCAGTAAGGGCGGACCACCGCGTCCGCCCTGGGAAGGCGCAGTGGCCTGCCCCTACACCCGGCAGATGCGGTATAGCCACCAGCGGGAGCGACGCGCACCCCGAGATTGCCTCTCGCAATAGAGCACCATTCGCTCGCCGGAGGTGGTGCGCACGTCCAACCAGTGCCGCCGCACGTAGGCGTCGCCGGCGGGACGCCCTCCTTCCCTGGCGGTGCTTTTCCAGGAAGCCACCACCTCGGCCACGGTGTAGATGTGGTCGCGCCACCGAAACCGGCAGGGCAGTCCCGGCTCGCCCAGGGCCATCCTACCCAGGGCGATGCTGTCCGGGTCGGGCCGGACCTCCTCGCTCACGAATTGCCACTCCCCCTCGGAGACGTCGCCCACCGGCGCCACTCAGTCCTGGATTCGCGCCAGGGTGTTGATGAGGGAGCGCACCACCTGCTCCCTTTCCGCGTTCAGTTCGGTGACGTAGCGGACGGCCGACTCGTCCCGGGTGAAGCGAGCGAACTCGCCAGGGGCCTCGCGGTAGTAGCGCAGCAAGCCCTTCAGCAGCTCCTCCACCTCCGGGTGCTCGGCTCGGAAGGCAGCCACCACCACCGAGTCCAGGCGGTCCATCTGGCGCAGGTGGCCTTGCAGGTCGGACAGGGTGCGCGACCAGCGCTCCATGTCCTGCCCCGTCTTGCGGCGAAAGCCCCGCCGCGCCAGGGGACGCACGAACACCGGCAGTCGCCTCAGCTCCGCTGCCGTTTGATCTATGATGGCCTGGAGGCGGGCGGTGAGACGCTGGGCCTCGCGCAGGTACTCCTCCCTGGTCTTGGAGTCCGGCGGCGCGGCCGTGGGCTCAGGTGGAGGTGGAGTCTCTTCTTCGGTGGCCTCGGCCCGGTCCAGGATGGTGTAGCCATCTACCGTCTCGCCGTGGTATTCGTCGGCGAAACGTAGCAGGAGCTGGACCCCGGCCCAAGCGGCGCGCGCGGTCGGAATGGCCATGGCCATGAACTCGTCGCAGGACATGCCCAGCCGAGGAGCAAGGTCCCGGGCCACGTCCCGAAGGCCGGGAGTGTCCACCAGGCCGGGGGCGAAGGCGATCACCCGTATCCCTCGCTCGCCCACCTCCGCCGCCAGGGACTGGCTGAACCCCACTAGCCCCTGCTTGGAGGCGATGTAGGCGGAGAGGAATGGCATGGCGTCGGTGGACACCATGTTCACGATGGTGCCCGATCCCCGCTCCAGCATGTCAGGGAGAAAGGCGCGGCAGGTGAGGAAGGCGCCCCTGAGGTTGACGGCCAGGACCCGATCCCAGGTGTCCGGATCGGTCTCCACCACTGAGCCCACGGGCGAGATCATGGCCCCGTTCACCAGGACGTCAGGCGGGCCGAAGCGCTCCAGCGTCTGGCGACGCAGTTCATCCACCTCCTGGGGGTCGGACACGTCCGCGAGCACGAAGACAGAATCGGCGCGACTCTCGTCGTCCGCGTCCGTCGAGATGTCGGCCCGGACCACCGTCGCCCCCAGCCGGTTCAGTTCGGCCGCCAGGGCACGACCGATGCCCCTTCCCGCCCCTGTTATCACCGCCACTTTCCCGGCCAGGGGCCTGGCCCGAGAGCCTGCCTGCTCTCCCTCTGACATGCTCTCTCCCCGCTAATACCAGAATCGCCCCGGCATGATACACGATCGGGCAAGGGGACGGCACGCCGGCCGATGGGCCCTCACTCCCGGCCCTTCTCCTTGTGGGAGAGGGGAGCCCAGCTTCCCCCTTCCTTTGCAGGGAAGGGGGATGGGGGTCTAGCTCTTCCCTACCATGCCGGTGGCTCGTTGGCGTAGACGGCGCGGATGACTTTCCAGGCGCCCTCGTCCCTCTTCAGGGTGTAAGTGACGTCCAGGGTGTAAGGGCCGCGCTCCGCCAGAGGCTCACCTACCGCATCCCCGGGGTACTCGCCCACCTGGTACAGCTCATCCTGCCACACCTCGCGCACGGTGACCAGGGCCAGGTCATCGGCCTGGCGGTCGAAGGAGCGAAAGCCACTGCTCACCAACTGATGACCCACCATGTGCCCCTCCGCCTGCAGCGGCTCCAGAGCGGCCCGGAGCTGATCCAGGGCGTCGCCCTGCGCCAGGTAGGCGGCACCTTCGGCGTAGACGTGCCAGTAGGCGCTGGTGAGCGCCTGATGCCAGGCGTGGATGGCGGAGGTGAGGTCGCTGTTCTCTCCCTCTTCCTCCATGAAGCTGCCCATCCACTCCTGCAGGGGCGGCGCCTGGCCCTCGTCCAGCATGGCCCGCCACTTCTCGTCGGTGAGCCGATCGTCCTGGGGCCAAGGGAACTCGTAGTAGGAGAAGACGCCGCCTTTGGCCACCTGGAGGTAGAGCGTGCCGTCGTCCTCCACCACCGGCACCACGGCGTAGATCACGTTGATGCGGCCCACCCCCACCTCCAGCACTCGGGGCACCGGCCAGGGGTCGGTAGCCACATCCGCGATGACGGCCGCCTGGGGCTGCTCCTCCATGTAGGTCCGGCCGCCATCCTCCCCCTCCGTGTCGGCGGCGGCCATGGTGAGATGCTCCAGCTCCCCGCCGTAGAAGCGGATGCGCCGGTACTCCTCCTCGGTGAGGGGCTCGCCCCGAAGCTCCTTCTCCGCCATGGTCTGGAAGGCGACGGCCAGCTCTTCCAGCCGCTGCAGGCTGTCGCCGTCGCGCTCGTCCAGCATGCCGCGCTGGCTCAGGCCCTCGCGGGTCATGGCGGTGAGGGCGGCCAGCCGGGCGTAGAACTGGGGGACGGGCTCGACGTAGCCCTTGGGCGGCACCGGCTCGGGAGGCATGGGTCCGGCGCCCAGCTCGGCGTAAGCTTGCTTGGCGTAGAGGATGGTGTCGTGCTTGAGCTCGGCCCAGCTGCCCAGGACGGTGTTGAGCTGCTTGTCCGCCCAGGCGAGCGAGCGCATGAAAGCGGGGTAGCCAGGCTCGTCCACGGTGGGCCGGAGGAGGGGCAGGAAGGAATAGAGCCAGGAGTTGTAGAGGGTCTCCGTCCACTCTTCCACCGTCAGCCCCGCGATCCAGGCGCGCATCTTGGCCATCTGTTCAGCATAGTTGAGGTAGCTGGTCTCGCCCATCTGCTCCAGGTGCTGGTAGGCCCGCTCGGAGCCCATGGCGGCCGGGATGTCCAGCCCCTTGGGAAGGCCGCGGCGCTCAGTGCTGGTGCCTACGTTGCGGTAGATGAGCTGGCGGATGATGTAGGCATCGGGCACAAACCGCTGCCCCATCAAGCGCATGCCCTTGGTCTGCTGCTCCACGTCGTCGGTCTCGAAGATGATCATGCCCAGGACGCGGGGTGGGGGCAGCTTGCCCGCCTCGGCGATGAACCGGTCCAGGAGGGCATCGTCGGCGACGGCTTCCAGGGACGGGTCGGGGCCGTGGACGGCGTCCATCACTGCGATGTACTGGGTCACGGTAAGGTCGTCGCTGCGGCCGACGAAGAAGGCGGTAGGGTCGTACAGGTCGGCCCAGGCGTCCAGAGCGGGCCGACCGTTGACCTGGGCGGAGCGCAGGGCCCGCACCAGAAGCAGGGCCGAGCGCGTCTCCGCCCGCCCCACCTCCGGGTCCTCCGTTTCCAGCCGGAAGGTCATGCGGCCGTACCACATCATGGAGCGGAAGTAGGCCTCCAACTCCTCGAACTTGGTGTAGTGGCCGCGGGGGATGTACTGGGTGTAGTCCTCGCCGTACTCCAGGCCAGGGAAGAGGGGTGAGGGCAATATGCCGGCGGAGTCCATGACCAGGCTGACCTCGGCCTGGACCAGGTCGGCGGCGTAGTCGGGCACGGCTACGTCGGGGTCCAGCAGGCGTGAGCCCACCGCCACGAAGGCGACGGTGCGACGGGCAGCGTCCTCCCAGCTGGTGTGCTGTAGGGCCTGGTACTGGGCGTCTGCCTGGGCCAGGAGAGCGGCGTTGAGGTCGCGCAGGAGGGGGATGAAGTAGCGAACCTCGGCGGTACGGAGGACTTTGTCGAAGAGGAGGTGGTAGACGTGCAGGAGGGAGTCGCTGGTGACGAAGATAGGCTGGTTGTCGTAGCGAGCCCGCTCGTAGACGGTGAAGAACTCCTTCTCCGTCCCCGGGCTGACCACGAAGCCATCCGCGGCGAGGCGCTCCCGCTGGGCCGGCGAGAGGACGAAGGGGACGGTGACGTTGCTCAGGTCGGGGGCGATGGGCTCGTGCTGCATGGCTGGGGTGGTCTGGACCGGACGCTCATAGAAGGAGGCGAAGGACACGCGCGGCGCCTCTTGTTCCGGGGCGGGCTCAGTGGGGGGCGCCGTGGCCGTGGGGACGGGTGTGTCGGTGGGGGAAGGCGGCGTGGTAGGCGCCGTTGTGGGCGTGTCCGTGGGTGAGGTGGTCGGTGTGGGGATGGGTGTAGCCGGCGCGGAGGCGCAAGAGCTAAGGAGTGCCAGGGCGGTGATCAGGACGATGAAGGTGAAGGCGGGTCGGAGGCAGGCTAGTCTCATGGTGGTCCCTCTCAGGCGAAGCGGTGCGGCGGGTGTGCGTGTACGTTAGGGGATGGGGCGGTGGTGTCAAGTGGGGGAGCGGGAGGGGGGCGGCCGTGAACGTAACAGGGGCCGCGGATGCGCCGGGCACGGACGCAGCGGGCCAGGTGCACCGGGGGCTGAACCCCCCGGCTACCTAGGCGAAGCCCGCCCTCCGGCGGGCTGAGAGATCTCCCCAGCCGGCCGAAGGGCCGGCTTCGCATCTCTAGCACCCGGCTTTAGCCCGTGCGGCCGGCCGCGCGTGTGCTCGCAGCCTCACTCCGCGCGGCCCCCCGCGCACCCCGGACGCCCACTCGCGATCCAACGAGCCACGTCGAACACGTCGGCAGCGACGAAGTCGAGCTCGGTGTCTGCCCATGTGTGACGGTACTCCCCGAGGTAGCCCATACCAGCGTCGGTTCGCACCGACACCGCTCTGCATGCGATCGAGCGGGCCAGGATCATGTCCCACGCGCCCACCACGTAGCACTCCGCCAGGTCCAGGGCGAAGTCGCGCTGGGCCTCATGTACCAGGGCGGGAGCGGGCTTGCGACAGGAGCAGCCGTCCTCTCGGGAATGAAGGCAGTGGCAGAACCCATCCAGTCTGGCGCCCTGCTGGCCGAGCTCCCGCCGGACCTCGGCGATCCGCTCCTAGCACTCCTGGTGGGTGAAGCGGTACCAGGCGATCCCGCTCTGGTTAGTGATCACGATGGCCAGCAGTCCGGCCTCATTGAGAAGCTTGATGGCCTCCGCGGCAAAGGGACATAGAGCCAAGTCCATGATATCTCCCCGACCGCCCTCACCAGGAGTACCACGGAGGTCCAGGAACACTGCTCTACTACGCCCCACTCGATCTCTCACCCCAGGGCACCGCCGGTCTGAACCCGCGGCACTGCGGCCGCTGCCGAGCCGCGTACTCCTTCTTTGTGTGTCTGCCCCTCGGCGCCTTTGCGTGAGGCTCCCCCTACTCCTTCAGCCGCGCCAAATGCTCCTTCCGGAACTTGGCCACCTTCGGGGCCACCACCGCCCGGCAGTAACCCTGCTCCGGGTTCCTCCGGAAGTACTCCCGGTGATACTCCTCCGCCGGGTAGAAAGCCTCGAACGGCCGCACCTCCGTCACGATGGGCGCGTCCCACACCTCCTCGCGAGTGAGATGGGCGATGGTCTCTCGAGCCACGCTCTCCTGCTCCGGGGAGTGGTAGAAGATCACGGAGCGATACTGCGTGCCCACGTCCGCCCCCTGGCGGTTCAGCGTGGTGGGGTCGTGGATAGTGAAGAAGACGTCCAGCAGGTCCTGGTAACTGATGACGTCCGGGTCGAAGGTGATCTGCACTACCTCGGCGTGGCCCGTCCTGCCGGTGCACACTTGCTCGTAGGTGGGAGCGGGGGTGGCACCGCCGGAGTAGCCGGGCTCGACCCTCTCCACCCCTCTGAGCAGCTCATACACCGCCTCCAGACACCAGAAGCACCCGCCGCCTAACGTTGCTCTCTCACGGGGCATACTCTATGACTCCTCAGCAGTCCCATCGCGTCCGAGCTGTGACCAAGAGCATCCCCTGATGAGTCACCCACGAGGACTGCTCCAACTGATGCGCTGAGGCTGCGGCCGTTGGTGCCCGAGCCAGCGTGGGCATGCCGGCTGGGCCATGGGGGCGAGACAGCAGCGAAATGTAGGCGCTGCCCCGCCCGTCTCACTCTTGGCCAAGGGGCCTCAGTAACCCCCGGGCGGCGTCACTCGGTGAGTACCACCTCGTAAGTCTCGACCACCGGCTCGGCCGAGGCTCCGGCTCTCCGGCTGGCCTCCCGGAGAATGTCCAGCGCCAAGTCGGCAGTGGCCTGAAGGTCGGGGGCAGTCTCCCAAAGGGTGAGGGTCATGAGCTTGCCGCTCTGGCGGTCTATCAGGGCGTAGGCATTCTTGAGCCCGCGTTCACCCCCGATGATCTGTTCATCGAGATAGCTCACCGCCGCATCCAGTTGCTCCGGCCGTGCTTGTATCCTGCCTACTCTAGCAAACATGCCTGCCTCCACTTACATTGCTGCCAACTAGATCTACCTACGGACCGAACCACGGATCAGGCTCTGCCCCTGTAGCCCCGAGGGATAGAGGCTCGTGCCACCGGCTCCCAAGGTCGTCCGGCGCCCACATGGGACCGAGCCGTGCTGCCTGGGTCACAGCCCAGCGGCACTGCCGACGATCCTACAGGCGAAAGAGGCAACGGTCAACCTTCGTCGGCCCCTGTGTCTGGGTGGGCGGGATGACGGTACGCCGGAGGGGGACGGTCCTCCTCCAGGTGGCGGCTGCTCTCTACGGCCACACCCTCCCCAGGGTCCGGGGGAAGGGGATAGTCTCTCGGATGTGGTGCACGCCCGTGATCCAGGCCACCGTACGCTCGATGCCCAGCCCGAACCCGGAGTGGGGCACGGAGCCGTAGCGTCGCAGGTCCAGGTACCACTCATAGGGCTCGCGGGGGAGGTTGTGCTCCTCCAGGCGCCTCTCCAGGAGTTCCAGGTCGTGGATGCGCTGACCCCCGCCGATGATCTCCCCGTAGCCCTCGGCGGCGATCATGTCCACCGAAAGGGAGAGCTCGGGCCGGTCGGGGTCGGGCTGCATATAGAAGGCCTTTATGGCACTGGGGTAGCGGTGCACCATCACCGGCTTGTCGAAATGCTCTCCGATGGCCGTCTCCTGGGGGGCGCCGAAGTCATCGCCCCACTCCATAGGCACGCCCCACTGGTTGAGCAGCTTCACCGCCTCGTCGTACTGGAGGCGGGGGAAGGGCGGCTCGATGCGTTCCAGGGCGGTGGTGTCGCGCCCAAGCTCCTTGAGCTCGGCGGCGCAGTTCGCCAGGGTGCTGCGCACCACGTGGGTGACGAACTCCTCCATCACCTCCATGTTGCCCTCGAGGTCCACGTAGGCCATCTCCGGCTCCACCATCCAGAACTCGGTCAGGTGCCGGCGGGTCTTGGACTTCTCCGCCCGGAAGGTGGGGCCGAAGGCGTAGACCTTGCCCAGGGCCATGGCGGTGGCTTCGTTGTAGAGCTGCCCGCTCTGGGTGAGGTAGGCGGAGGTGTCGAAGTACTCCAGCCCGAAAAGGGTGGTGGTGCCCTCGCAGGCCGAGGGGGTGATCACGGGGGTGTCGGCGTTGATGAACCCGTGAGTGTCCAGGTACTCCCGGATGGCACGGATGATGTGGGCGCGCACCCGCAGGATGGCGGCCTGGGTGGGGGTGCGGATCCACAGGTGGCGCCACTCCATGAGGAAGTCCACCCCGTGTTCCTTGGGCTGGATGGGGTACTCCTGAGCCTGGTGCACCACCCGGAGGTCGGAGACGTCCAGCTCGTAGCCCCCTGGGGCGCGCTCGTCCTGGCGGACGGTGCCCCGAACCACGATTGAGGACTCCTGAGTGAGCCGAGCGGCGGCCTCGAAGGCCTCGGCGGAGACGTTCTTCTGGAAGACGACGGCCTGGATGACGCCGCTGCCGTCGCGCACCTGAAGGAACTGGAGGCGCCCCTTATCGGTGCGGTTGTAGAGCCAGCCCCTGACGACGATCTCCTCCCCCACGTGCTCCGCCACGTCGCGGATGTAGGTCTGTTTGTCCATGTGCGCTCCTGTTCCTTGTGCCACCACGGCTCTTGGGGCGCATTATAGCACGCTCGCCGGGGGAAACTCACCGCGTAGAGCAGGCCGACTGCACCTTCTGCCTCGGCCGCCCCAAATCGCTGAGGGGTGCGCGCGCCCACGCGCGCCAGGGCGCCGCTTGGAGATGTAGAGGGCGCATCAACCCGCGCCTATGAGGCGCGGACTTCTCAAAGGGGCACCTGAGCCAGCGAAGACGGAATCGCCCTGATAAGCTGAGCCGTGGCGGCCGGTGCTCATAGGTGATACTATGCAGTCAGGTCCTAGCGTGGGCCGGATTGGAGGTGGCGGCGCATGGCAATGCCAGAGACCGGCTGCAAGCACATAGTGTTGGACGAAGAAGGCGTGCCCATTATCGCCGGCACGACTATGAAGGTCATCGAGCTGGTGGCAGAGCACATCGCCTGGGGCTGGAGCCCTTGGGAGCTCCAGTACCAGCGCCCATACCTCACCTTAGGCCAGGTGTTCTCAGCGCTGGCGTACTACAGCGACCACGCCGAGGATATCGAGAGTCAGTTGGCGCGGCAGGCATCTGAGGTTGAGCGACTGCGTCAGGAGCTGGGCGGACCACCGGTGATGGCTCGGCTGCGTGAACTGAAGCAGAGACGGAGTGCCTAGTGGCACTGTCTCTGTACATGGATGTTCACATTCCTGGCTACATCACTCGGTCACCTACCATCCCCAGGTGTGCTGCCCCTCACTGGCAACCAGGGCCCACGGCGATACAATGGGGATAAGTCTGGAATGCGACCCAGGCCTCCTGGTCCCAGAGAGGAGCAAAGATGACCCCGAGAGAGCGGATTCTAGCGGCGCTCAATCACGAGATCCCGGACCACACCCCTACCGATGGCTGGTTCCACCACGAAGTGCAGCAGCGCCTCAAGGAGCACTACCATACCGACGACTGGGACGTGGTCCTCAAGGAACTCGGCATCGAGGGGTGGGCCGGCCTCACTCCCTGGATTGCCAGGCCCGAGTACGAGAAGCGGGCCGAACTGCGGCCGGGCCCCCTGCCGGGCCGGCCCGTGGTCTGGATAGATGATCGCACCTACGAGGACCCTTGGGGCGTGCGCTACCGTATCGGCGAGGGCGGCTGGTACTCCGAGTGGATGAGCGGCCCCCTGGAGAACGCCCAGTCCGTGGCGGACGTGGAGGCTTATCCCTGGCCCAGCCTAGACGACATCGTGGAGCCCGAGAACTACGCCCAGCGGGTGGCGGAGCTCAAGGAGCAGCAGTTCTACGTGAGCGCCGGCGTCGGCAACCCCTACCGCGACGCCTGGGAGCTGCGGGGCATGGATAACCTCCTGGCCGACTACCTCATCAACCGGGACATCCTGGAAGCCATCTACGACCGCTTCTACGCCCTCTACGGCGAGATCTGTAAGCGGGCCGTGCGCGCCGGGGTGGACCAGATCGGTGTCACCGGGGACATCGCCATGCAGGACCGCATCATCATGGGCCCCAAATCATGGCGTGAAGTGGATAAGCCTCGCATGGCCAAGCTGATCGAGGACTGCCGCGCCATCAACCCGGACGTCTTCTTCTTCATCCATAGCGATGGCAACGTCATGGACCTGATGGATGACCTGGTAGAGATCGGGTTCAACGTCATCAACCCGGTGCAGCCGGAGTGCATGGACCCAGTCGAGGTCAAGCGGCGCTGGGGCGACAAGATCACCATCCATGGCGGCATCAGCCTGCAGCGCACCCTCCCCTACGGCACCCCGGAGGAAGTGCGCCAGGAGGTGCTGCACCTCATCCGCAAGTGCGGCTACAATGGCGGATTGGTGGTCTTCCCGTCCAACGTGATCCAGCCCGACACCTCGGTGGAGAACATCATCGCCTGCTTCCACGCCGCCCGGGATTTCGATGTGAGCAGCCTGGGCGGTCGGCCGGGATAGCCACAGAGACGCGGAGACACGGAGAGGGGGAGAGAGGGAGATAGGGAGACGGCGTGACACTGGGCACTGACGGTGTGCGGTGTCTCCCCCTCTCCGTGTCACCCCCTCTCCCCCAGGGGGCGAAATGCGTACGTTCAGGCTCGCGTTGGTACAGCACGCCAGCCCAGTGGGGCAAAAGGCCGCCAACCTGGAGGCGACCATCCAGTGGACCCGCCGGGCCAAGGAGCAGGGACCGGCCCTGGTCTGCTTCCCGGAGCTGGGCATCACCGGGCACGCCGGACACGCCCGCATGGTGGCGGAGGCGGAACCGGTGCCGGATGGCGACGCCGTCCGCTCCCTGGTCGACCTGGCCCGCGACCTGGACCTATTCATCTGCGCCGGCATCGCCGAGGACGGCCGCGGCATCCACTACAACACCCAGTTCATCGTCGGCCCCGAGGGTTACCTGGGCAAGCAGCGCAAGGTGCACCTCTCGGCGGACGAGTACTTCTTCTTCCGCGGGGGAACGAAGCTGCCCGTCCTCGACCTGCCCTTTGCCCGGGTCGGGATCATCATCTGCTACGATAACAACTTCCCCGAGATGGCGCGCTGCCTGGCGGTGGACGGGGCGGAGTTGATCCTGGCGCCCCACGCCGCCCGCTTCGGCGCCTGGCCGGAGGACGAGGAGGGGCGCAGGCAGGCGGTGCGGCGGGTGAAGGAGAACTGGCGCATGGTGCACTCCTGCCGCGCCTACGACAACGGCGTCTACGCCGCCGTGTGCAACACCGCGGGCCGCTCTGCTCTAGACATCGAGGGGGTGGAAGCCAACCACGCCGGCGGCTGCCTGGTGGTGGACCCCAAGGGGCAAGTGGTGGCCGAGTCGAGCAGCGAGGACATCGCCGAGGAGTTGCTGGTGGTAGAGCTGGACGGTGATCTGGTGGCGGAGCGGCGGCGGCAGGCCTGCTTCAACCTCCAGACGCGCAGACCGGAGGTCTTCGGGGCCCTGGTGCGGCCCACGGATTGACCTCCGCTCAGGCGACGCGGGTCGAGCTCGCGCCCCAAAACCCCCGAGCATTCAGGCACAGCCCGCTGCTCGTGGGCTGGGGGCTCGCCGTAGAGGGGGCCAGCGGAAACGGCGCGGCCGCAACTATTGCTGCGGACCCACAGCCGAAAGATCGCGCCTGCCGGCGTCAAGGCGACCCCCGGGCATTCGCCCCGCCGACGGACTACCATGCCTGTGGGGCCCGCCCCCGCGCTGGGACCCTTGCCGCCCCGTGTCCGCGTAGGCGGACACCCGGCCGCCAGGTCCACTAGCCCCGACCTCGGTCGAGGGCTACTGCGCCGACGCTACACACCTTACGCGGTTCAGTCGGAGGTCAACATGGCATCGGCATTGGAGAGGCTGGGATTCGATCCCTCACAACGCGTGGTCATCGCTCACGCCGACGACCTGGGGATGTGTCATGCCGCCAACGCTGCCTTCGAGGACATCCTGGCGGCAGGGGTGGTCAACTGCGGCTCGGTCATGGTTCCCTGCCCCTGGTTCCTGCACCTGTCGCAACTCGCCCAGGCCCATCCGGAGGCCGACATAGGCGTGCACCTCACCCTCACCAGCGAGTGGCAGACCTACCGCTGGGGGCCTGTCTCCACCCGTGACGCCACCAGTGGCCTCCTCGATGACCAGGGCTACCTCTGGCCTGACCTACCTCCGCTGCACGCGCACATGGACCCCGGAGCCGCCGTGGCAGAGATGCGGGCTCAGGTGGAGCACGCTTTGAGGGCGGGCATAGACGTCACCCACATAGACACGCACATGGGCGCCATCGCTCACCCATCGCTGCTGGAACCGTACCTTGGCCTCGGCCGGGAGTTTGGGCTTCCGGTGATGCTGCCTCGCCTGACCAAGGAGGCCGTGATGGCACAGGGTGTACCGGCGCAGCAGGCGGAGGCCCTGGTACACGGGCTGCGCCTTCTGGAGAGCACTAGCGACTTGCTCCTGGTGGATCACCTGGTGATGCCGCACATGCAGCCGGGGGAGGACATCCGTGCCCGCTACCACGAGGTGCTGCGCAACCTGGAGCCCGGGCTCACCCACCTGATCTACCATCCCTGCCGGCCCACGCCCGAGTCGCGCGCCATCCTGGGAGAGACGCGCCTGGCGCAGAGAGCCGGCGACTGGGAGACCTTCAGCGACCCCGACCTGGCCCGCGCGCTGGAGGAAGCAGGGGTGATCTCGATCGGCTACCGGAGACCGCGGGAAGTGATGCGTGACCCGTGACGCGTGGTAGGTGATCCTGCGCCGCGGCGCGCGGTGGATCACGCGTCACGCATCACGTATCACCGTAGAACTTCGCCGCTGCGCCCCAGAAGAAGGTCTCGATCTGCTCCTGTGACAGCCCCATGACCCCGCGCAGGATGGTCAGGTCCTTGGCTACATGCACGGGCGCGTTCTCAGGCAGCCGCTCAGGTGAGGCGTCCACCCCGAACATGAGGTGGTCCATGCCGCAGAAGGGCACAGCTTTGGCCAGAGCCTCCTCGCGCCAGGCGTCAGGGGTGCCGCGGCAGGTGTCCACCCACATCTGTGGCTCCTCATCGGTGCCCCGTCGGGCGGCACGGAAGCGCCCGAACACCGCCAGGCACTCGTCCACCCAGGGCCAGCCAATGTGAGCCAGGCTGAAGCGGAGCTTGGGGAAGTGCACCAGCACCTCGTAGAGGACAGGGCGGCAGAAGCGGGAGCTGTCGTCGAACCCGTACAGTATGCCCGAGTGGAACTGGATGGGCTTGCCCATCTCCTCCATCTTCTCGTAGATCGGGTACATCATCTCGTCCAGGGGCGACCAGTGATCGGGGATCATCTTCACCCCGCGAAGGTTCCTGTCCCCCAGGGCATACTCGATCTCTTCCAGGATGCCCGGCGTCCGGGGCTCGACCCAGAGCAGCCCGAAGATGCGGTCAGGGTCGGCTGCTTGCACGGCGGCGATGTGGTCGGCCGCGGCGCGGACGTCCTCCCGCCTATAGGTGACCTGAGCCCGATCGTTGGGACGCAGGTGCCCGGTGAGGCGGAAGGAACTATGTCCTACGCCTGAGCCGGCGGAGCGTCCCGGAGGATACTGGCTGAACAGGCAGATGCGGTCCAGCCCAGCCTCGTCCATCCACCTCAGGACCTGATCGCCCGTCTCGTTGCCCTGGGCGTGGCAGTGGCAGTCCCAGATCTTCACCGTTTGCCCTCCTGACGTGTCAGCGACGGCGCCGGCTGCTACGACGCGAGCGGCGGCTGCGGCTCGTGGTTGAGGACCTTAAGCCAGCGGCCTCGGTCTCCGTCTCCTGCAGGGCTTCCTCGCGGCTGTCGAGGTCTGCGGTGGCATAGCCCAGGGCGCCATAGGCCAGGCCGAAGATGACGATGGAGCCGGCCAGGGTGAAGGTGCTGTAGAAGCTCGGGAGGAAGAGGGCCACCACGAAGACGACCGCGGCCAGCAGAAGGAGGATAGAGGAGATGAGGTGATGGCGCCAGAGGGCGAGAGCCAGCAGTACCCCTGCCACGTAGATCAGCGCCACCCCGGCAAAGTCCACCGCCAGGTAGAGCGACGTCAGGCTGTGGTAGATGGAGATCCACAGGGGATCGGCCTCCATGGCGCCGGTCACCGCTCCGCCGAAACGGGCCAGAGAGGACGCAGAGCCAGCCGCCTCCAAGATCAGGCCCAGAAGGAAGGCACTAGCCCCCACCAGAGAGAGCTCCGGACGCAGAGGATACAAGCGAACGGCCAGTAGCACGATCACCGGG
The DNA here is from genome assembly GCA_013178015.1 of Anaerolineae bacterium. NCBI lineage: Bacteria > Bacillati > Chloroflexota > Anaerolineae > Anaerolineae bacterium. The sequence goes on along the minus strand of JABLXR010000035.1, from coordinate 1,046 downwards.
GCGATGAGCACGCAGCTAACGATGACGGTTATGACGTATAACCAGTGAAATGCCTGGCTATCGTAGAGGATCTGCGCTGCCTGAATGTCGCCGATGCCGGGGGAGGCCATCCAGACGGGCACGGTCAGCCCGGCCACGATCAGCGCCAGGCCGGCGAAGAGCGCGAGGTATCTGGTCATTCGTGTGGACATGTATGATCCCCCCTGAGAATGGATGATAGCGGACGGGCCACATCATAGGGGGAAAGCGCGGCGGATTCAAGCCCCACAAGGGTTCGCGATCGGGAAACGAGTCCTCGTGCCAGATCCCTACTCGGGTCCTTCGCTGGGCTCAAGCCACTCACCTCACAAACCCGCGCCCCAGACGCGGCAGCGCCGAGACGGGAACGTCTGCCGCCAGGACGCGCTCGCGCGTGGGCGCGCGAACTCCTTAGCCGTCGTCGGCTCCTTCGGCTGATCTTTCTCGGCGTCAGCCTCTCAGGGGGAACGTGATGGCGAGCAATCGAGGTCGCATCCTCTACTGGAGCAGGAGCACCAGGAGGAGAATGCTGCCGATGGAGATGAACAGGCCGTTGAACACGGCTCCCAGCACTGCGAGCCCTCGGTTTCGGCTCTGGATGGCGCCGGCGATGCCCAAGCCCAGTCCCACCAGGGCGAAGATGCCGCCACCGCACAGCCCCAGGCCCACAAGCACCCTGCTCCCCACTCGGGCCAGCATCAGCACGAAGACGACGAACGCGCCCGCCAGCGACATCAGCCCCATGACAAAGCTAGCTATGCCCAAGCCAGACCGCTCCGGTCGCTCACGATAGGCTCTTGCGTACGGATCCATGCGTTCCCTCCCGCAATTGGCCGAGTGGGGGCCGCCGATGAGACGCTGATCTACGCGGATCCCCCATTGTCTTCCTTCATCAGCGAGGATCAGCGTCATCAGCGTTCTATGCCCTCACTTCTCCATCCGCTGCAACTCGATGTAGGCCGCCCGGGGCGAGCCCACGTCGGGATTGTTGATGGACCACCACCACTGCTCGTCGGCCGGAGTCCAAT
>JABLXR010000034.1 GCA_013178015.1 Anaerolineae bacterium | reverse complement strand
GTCCAGTGCGCCGTGCCTTTGGGAGATAAGGGCGTCTACATTGGCACTCTTGATCGCGAAGGCCGAACCGGCCCGGTGCCGCGGGTCCGTCTGGCCACGGTGGAGGAGTGGAGGCGGTTGGAGCAGCAGCGTCACAGCTTCTCCACCTATGCCCGTCACAGCTTCGACTTGCCAGAGGGGCGCAAGGGTGAGCTGGTATCCCGGCTGGCGGCCGACACCGAAGGGGACACCATCGAGCTGGATCTGGCGCCTTTCGCTGCGGTGCTCGGGTTGGCGCTCGAGCGCTGCCTGTGTCGGCGGGAGCACAAGCCCGACGCCGGGTCGGACGCGGGAGAGAGAGGCAACGGCGAAGGCGGCGGCTTGAGCCGGGCGATGGAAGACGATGCCCTGCGAGTCCTGGGAGAGATGGCCGCCGGGGCGGCGCACGATATCAACAACTCCCTAGCGGTGGTGCTGGGTCAAGCCCAACTGGGGCTCATCGCCGACAGCGTGTCGGAGATGCACCAGTACTTCGGTACCATCGAACGCACATCCAAGGACTGCGCCGGGATCGTGCGCCGCCTACAAGAGTTTTCGCGAGGAGCCCGACGGCCGCGCGTTCAGGCACGAGTGGACCTGGCAGGGGTGGCTCGGGAGACCATTGACATAACGCGCCCGCGTTGGCGGGATGAGGCGCAGCGGCGCGGGGCTTACATCAAGACGGTACTGGACCTGGCGACGCCGCTTCCGGTGGAGGGCGATGCTGGAGCGCTGCGTCAGGTGCTGACCAATCTGGTGCTGAACGCCCTTGACGCCATGCCGGCTGGTGGGGTCCTTACCCTGAAGGGGTGGGTAGACGGCGAGACCGTTCGCCTCTCGGTCCGGGACACCGGCGTGGGCATGAGCGGGGAGGTGATGGAGCGGCTGTTTGAGCCGTTCTTCACTACTAAGGGCGAGGGTGGCACTGGCCTGGGCCTGTCCATCTCCAAGCGCATTGTCGAGGAGCACAGCGGGGAGCTAGAGGTATCCAGCCAGCCCGGAGTGGGCTCAGTGTTCACCGTCTCGCTGCCGCTAGCGGTAGGGGATGCCGCCGTTGATCTCGGGCGACCGGACACGCCGGGAGGCCGGCCGCTGAGGGTGCTGCTGATCGACGACGAGCCGCAGGTGCGAGAGGTGTTGATGCGCATGCTGCGGCTAGACGGCCACACGGCTACTGCCGCAGCCACTGCGCGAGAGGGACTGCAGCTGCTCGATGCCCACGAGTTCGATCTCGTCCTCACTGACCTGGGGCTGCCCGACATGCCCGGCTGGCAGCTCGCGCGAGCCGCCAAATGCAGTGGAAAAGCCGTGCCAGTAGTGCTCATCACCGGCTGGACGGAAGAGGGCGATCGCCCCTCCGCTGAAGGGGAAGTGGACGCGGTGTTGGTGAAGCCGTTCGGCATCGCTGAGCTGCGGCAGGTGATGCGCACTGCCTTGGACAGCCACGCCCGGGCGGCCTCGTAGATTGCCGTCGCCGGGACCGAGTGATGTCTCATACCGGAGGTACAGGTGATCACCACTAGCGAGCGGGCCAAGGCGGTCAAGCGGGCTCTTGCCCAGTTCGAGGCGGCGGGGATAGCCGTCACCTCGGAGGAGGCGGACCGAATCGAGGTAGCAGACTTTGGCCTCGGCCGTCTAGATACAGTTGGTCTCCAGCTCCTTACCTACGTCAATACTGAGCGGGTGTGCGCCAAGGAACTGATCCTCTTCCCCTGGCAGCTCTGCCCGGAGCACAGACATCCTCCCGTGGCAGGTGAACCGGGAAAGGAGGAGACGTTTCGCTGCCGACGGGGCGAGGTGTACCTCTACGTCCCCGGGGAGCCGACCTCAAGCCCGCTTGCTCAGGTGCCCGAAGACATCCGGCAGTATCTCACCGTTTGGCACGAGGTCCGTCTGCGGCCAGGTGAGCAGTACACTCTGGCTCCGGACACTCTGCACTGGTTCCAGGCCGGCCCGGAGGGAGCGGTGCTCTCCGAGTTCTCCACCACCAGCCGCGACGAGCTGGACGTATTCACGGATCCGCGTATCGAGCGGGAGACACGCATCTCAGAGAGCTGAGCCTGCCCCGCTTGGCCATCGTGCCACGGGGAAGGTTAGTGGCTGGACTCTCGGGGCATCAGGGCTCGAGCCAGGGACGACCTCGGCTCGAGCCCTTGCCGTTGACGGTCTCGGATCGTCGCGTTAGTATCGTGGTGAGCGGGTGGGGCCGAGCCGACCGGCCCGGAGGCCCGCTCGAGCAGCGCTGCCCGGAGGGTCAATGGATTCGGAGCTCCTCGTCAGGCTGGTCGAGCAGATCGAAGACCTGCCCATCTACGACATTCACACTCACATTGACGCCCGCCGCCCGTTCGCTCGGAGCTTAGCCGACATCGTCGGATACCATTACTACACCGAGCTGGCCAACTCGGCCCAGTACCGTCTCGGATTCGCCGACGAGACCGATCCGAAGGAAGTGGTACGGCAGGTGGTGGAGCGCCTTCCCCTGTTGGCTAACACGGTCCAGTTCGAGTGGCTGGCGGCGATCGGGGAGGAGTTCCTGGGCATCGAGCGACGCTGGTGGATGTCTCGCTCTTGGTCTGAGCTGTACCGCATGGCTCAGGACGCCATCGAGGCGCCAGACTATGGTGACCGGGTGCTGCGGCGCAGCAACATTCGACGCATCTACATGACCAACCAGTGCGACGAGCCGCTCGAGGGGCTGAACCGCCAGCTGCTGGTGCCTTGTCTCCGGACTGATTCGTTCGTGTTCGAGATTGACAAGGCAGAGGAGCGGGAGCGTCTGGAGCGGGCGTCGGGCGTGACAGTGCGCTCACCGAGCGACTTCGAGGCCGCCCTGGAGCAGGTGTTCCGCCGGTTCGTGGATCTAGGCATGGCTTACGCCGCCATCTCGACCTGGCCGGGCGTCCAGACTCGGCCCGTCTCCGGCGCGGATGCTGCGGCCATCCTGGACCGGGCCCTAGCCGGCGAGGTGCTGGACCAGGGCAGCCGCATGGTCTGGGCGGCATACGCCCTGAACCGCATCGCCGACAACTGCCGCGCGGTGCGGAAGCCATTCCACCTCATGGTGGGGGTGCGGAGGGGCGCCTACCCGCGCGGCGTGACCGGCGGTCGAGACCTGCTCGACTCGGTGAACTCTCTGGCGGGGTACGATTACCTATTCAATGAGTACTGGGATGTTCGGTTCCCCGTGTCGGTTCTGGCCGACACTATGGGGCTGGAGTTGGCGGCCTCGGCGTGGATACGGCACAACGTATACCCCAGTGGGCACTGGTGGTACCTGAACAACCCAGTCGATATCGCCCGGGAGGCCCGGCGCCGTCTGGACGTGGTCCCGATATCGAAGCTGATCGGGTACTACTCGGATGCCTACTGCGCCGAGTTCATTCTACCCAAGTTCAGGATGTACAAGTACGAGCTGGCCTGGGTGTTGGCCGATCGAGTGGAGCGGAGCCGGACGCACCCCAACATGGCGCCCATGACAGAGGAGCAGGCACTGGAGATTGCCCGCGCTTTGCTGGTTGACAACCCTGTCGACCTATTCGAGCGCTAACGCGCAACTAGACCTTCGGCCGGCTTGGCTGGCAGGAGGAGCAGAAGCACGTGCTGCGGCCGGCCAGCCGAAGCCGTTCAATGGGGCGGCCGCAGCGGGGGCAGTCCTGGCCGGCGCGGCCGTACACGCGGAGTTGCCATTGGTTAGTGCCTGGCCGGCCCTGCCCGTCAACGTAGTCGGCGATGGTGGTCCCTCTATTGGCGATGCCGCGAGCGAGCACGCCGCGGAGGCTCTGCAGGAGCCGTTCGGCCTCGGCCAAGGTGAGGTTTCTGGCAGGAGTGCAGGGATGGATGCCTGCCTCGAACAGCGCCTCGTCGGCGTAGATGTTGCCCAGACCGGCCAGGAACGACTGGTCCAGGAGCAGCGATTTGATGGGGCGACGCCTCCCCGCCAGGCGGGCCAGCAGTGCCTCAGCGTCGAGTTCGGGGGCGAAGGGCTCGGGACCCAGGGAGGCCAGATCGGCAGTCACGTCACGAACCAGGCCGAGGCGTCCGAACTTGCGCATGTCCGCGTACCAGAGAGCTCGCCCGTCCTGTAGGGTGAACTTCACCCGAGCGAACCGAGGGGGAGGAACGTCTCCCTGGGAGAGCAGCAGCTGGCCTGTCATGCCAAGGTGCACCACCAGGTGCGACGCATCATCGAGAGCCAAGATGAGATGCTTGCCTCGGCGCCCGATGCCGACTATCCTCCGACCCTCCAGACCGGAGGCTAGGGCGGCGGGGCCGGGGGGGCGAACCACGAGCGGATCCAGCACCTCGACGGCGGCGATGGCGGCGCCGGTAAGCATGGGCCTCAGAGTTCGAGCCACGGTTTCCACTTCGGGCAGCTCGGGCATGTTGGTCGCACGTTCTCCTGGATGGGGTGAGCTGGAATCCTCATTCTAGTGTCAGGTAAGCAGTGGCGCCAAGGGTGGCGACATCATCTCAGCAGCGGAAGTGAAGGCAGGTAATCCGTCCATGTCCTTTGTGCACCTCCACGCACACAGCGAGTTCTCGCTACTTGACGGGTTGTCGCGCGTGACGGACCTGGTCGAGCGAGCCGCGGAGCTGGCCATGCCGGCGGTGGCCCTCACCGATCACGGCGTGATGTACGGCGCAGTACCCTTCCACCGGGCTGCGGTCGAGGCTGGGGTCAAGCCTATCATAGGGTGTGAGATGTACCTTGCTCCTCGGCGGATGCAGGACCGCGATCCGCAGCTCGACCGTTCGCCTTCGCACATCACGTTGCTGGCGGAGGACTCGACCGGCTACTCCAATCTGCTGCGCATTGCGTCCGCCGCGCAGCTGGAGGGTTTCTACTACCGCCCGCGAGTGGATAAGGAGTTCCTTGCCGCTCACTCCGAGGGACTCATCGTCCTGAGCGGCTGCAGCACCGGGGAGATGGCGCTGCTGGCGGCTGAGGGCCGAAGAGACGAGGTCGAGAAGGTAGCGCGCTGGTACCGCGATGTCTTCGGCGACCGGTTCTACGTGGAGCTGCAATCTCACGAGGGGATACCGGAGCTGGCTCGGGTGAACCGTGTCCTGGTGGAGGTTGCCCGCTCGCTGGGGCTCGAGGTGGTTGCCACCAACGATGTCCACTACGTCAGGCCAGAGGACGCCAGGATCCAGGATGTGTTGCTCTGCATTCAGACCGGGGCCACAGTGCGCCAAGCGGATCGAATGCGGATGAGCGATGAGGGATATTACCTCAAGAGCCGCCAGGAGATGGAGCAGCTGTTCCCTGACATGCCGGATGCCATCGCCAACACCCTCATCATCGCCGAGCGCTGCCAGTTTAGGTTTGGCCCCCGCGAGTATCATCTGCCTCGATTCGAGGTCCCTGAGGGCGCTGACCCGCAGTCGTACCTCCGGGAGCTCTGCGAACGCGGCATAGCCAGGCTCTACGGTGAGCCCTCCGAGGAAGTGCGCCGCAGGCTAGACCATGAGCTCAGTGTGATCCACCAGATGGGATTCGATGACTACTTCCTGATCGTCTGGGACCTGGTGGATCAGGCCAGAAAGAGGGGCATCTGGTGGAACGTGCGCGGCTCGGGCGCCGGTAGCATCGTAGCCTATGCTCTGGGCATCACCCGGTTGGACCCGCTGGGCCACCAACTCATGTTCGAGCGGTTCCTCAACCCCGGCCGTATTACGATGCCCGACATTGACCTGGACCTGCCCGACGACCGCCGGGACGAGATGATCGCCTACGTGGTCTCGCGTTACGGGCAGGACAGGGTGGCCCAGATAATTACCTTCGGTACCATGGGGGCGCGTGCTGCCATCCGTGACGCCGGGAGGGCTCTGGACCTTCCGCTGCCCGAGGTAGATCGGTTGGCCAGGTTGGTGCCCTTCGGCCCCAGAGTGACCATAGCCGACGCGCTGGCCAACGTGACTGAGCTCAGGGAGCTGGTGGAATCCACTGACTACATCCGAGATCTGATCGAGACGGCTCAGGGCCTGGAGGGCATCGCCCGTCACGCCAGCACTCACGCAGCCGGAGTGGTGATCGCCGACAAGCCTCTGGTGGAGTACACCCCTTTGCACCGCTCCACTCATGGTGAAGGCGCCATCACCCAGTACCCCATGGAGGTCGTCGAGGACCTGGGGCTACTCAAGGTGGACTTCCTGGGCCTCTCCACCCTAACCGTTATGAGGTTGGCGGCCCAGCTGATCGAGGAGAGGACCGGAAAGCGGTATGACCTTGATACCATTCCGCTGGACGACCCGGAGTCTTTTGCCTTGCTCTCGTCCGGCGACGTGACCGGGCTCTTCCAGGTGGAGAGTGCCGGAATGCGTCGGGTGTTGCGGGATCTCAAGCCCGAGAGCATCGAGGACATCACCGCGGTCATAGCCCTATACCGTCCCGGACCCATGCAGTTCATAGACGACTTCATCGCCTGCCGGCGAGGCCAGAAGGAACCGTCGTTCGTGCACCCGGCGCTGGAGCCGATCCTGGGCGACACCTATGGGGTGTGCGTCTATCAGGAGCAGATCATCCGCATACTGACCGACCTGGCGGGCTATGATCCTGGCGAGGCGGACCAGGTGCGCCGCGCGGTCTCCAAGAAGAAGCAATCGGACCTGATCAGGCACAGGGACGGCTTCGTCCAGGGGGCGATGAAGCACGGTGGCCTGAGCCGGGAGGCGGCCAATCGCATCTTCGATGCCTTCGAGTTCTTCGCCAACTACGGGTTCAACAAGGCACACGCCGCTGACTACGCTGCCATCGTGTGTCAGACGGCCTACCTCAAAGCCCATCACCCGTTGGAGTTCATGGCTGCCTCGCTAACGGTGGAGCGCAGCCGGTCGGACAAGGTGGCCGGGCTCATCGCCGAGTGCCGGCGCTTGGGCATCGAGGTGCTGCAGCCGGACGTGAACCGGAGCGCCATCGAGTTCACCATCGAGGGCGATGCCATCCGCTTCGGCCTTGGTGCCATCAAGAACGTGGGCGAAGGGGCCATCCAGATGCTGCTGAAGGCTCGGCGCGAGGGAGGTCCATTCGAGAGTCTGGACGCCTTCGCTGCTCGAGTGGACCTGCGGCAGATGAACAAGCGCGTGCTGGAGTGCCTGGTACGGGCCGGTGCACTGGATTGCTTCGGCGACCGAGCCTCGTTGCTGGCTTCTCTGGACACGATCATGTCCGTCAGCCACCAGATCCATCAGGCGCGCCAGGCCGGGCAGCTCACCATGTTCGAGGTCAGCTGTGGGGTGCAGGCGGACACGGTAATCCTTTGCGGCGGCGCCCAGAATGGTGAGGGGATATCTCTTAGGCAGAAGCTCGCGTGGGAGAAGGAGCTTCTGGGGGTGTACGTGTCGGAGCATCCACTGCACAAGTGGAGCCGGCGCCTGGCGGAACTGGTGACTGCCTTCAGCACCGAGGTGACTGAGGAAATGGCGGGCCAGGCGGTCACGATGGCCGGCGTGGTGCAGGAGGTCCGGAGGACCACGACCAGGCGAGGGGAGAGCATGGCCTTCGTCCGCCTGGAGGACCTGCAGGGCACGCTGGACGTGGTTGTCTTCCCCCGGGTCCTGCGCGAGACCGAGGCTCTGTGGGAGGAAGGCAAGATCCTGCTTGTCCGGGGCAGAGTGGACAATCGGGGGGACGGGCCCAAGCTCCTGTGCGAGAGCGTCACCGACCAGATCAACCATGCCGAAGTGGCCGCACCCGCTGTGCTGGAGGCGCCCCCAAGGCGCCTGGTGGTGGAGGTGCGGAGGAGCGGTGACCTGCAGCAAGATCGCCAGTGCCTACAGCGAGTAGTACAGACGGCCACCAGCTACCGCGGCAGTGACGAGCTCTCGGTAGTGGTGCGCGACGGGCCTCGCTGTGTGAGGATAGACTTCCCCAATGCGCGCACCCTGGCTACCGAGGACGTCGCCGGGGAGTTCGCCCGGCTGGTCGGAGCCAGCCGTTGCTGGGTGGAAGGAGCATACGAAGGAGGTAGTGCCTGAGTGGCGAAGAGATCCAAGTCTGTAGACCGAGTGAGGCAGGCGCTGCTCGAACTGGGAGTGGAGGCAACTCCCATCGAGCTGGACCAGAGCACGCGGACGGCACAGCTGGCCGCCGATGCTTTGGGAGTGCCCCTCGGAAGCATAGTGAAATCCCTCGTGTTCATCGCAGATGGGTCGGGAGTATTGGCTTTGGTGGCTGGTGACTGTCGGGCCGATACAGCTAAGATCGCCGCTATCTGCGGAGCCCAGCAGGTTCGGCTAGCCTCGGCGGATGAGGTACGGGAGCTGACGGGCTACGCCGTGGGAGGTGTGCCACCAGTAGGGCACCGCACTGCAATGCCGGTTCTGGTGGACAGCAGTCTGTGGCGCTTCCAGCTCCTCCACGCCGCCGCAGGAGCCCCGCAGGCGGTCTTCCCCATCACGCTGGACGAGCTGATGCGCGTCACCGGGGGCAGAAGAGTGGACATCGTAGAGGAGGATGGACCGACCGGGTGACCGCGCTTCACCCGGAAGGGACGGGCGGAAGCCGCACCAGGCGCGCCCTGATGACGCTAGGCTGCTGGCATACGGCGCCCAGATCATCCTGGGACAGGACGTCGTCAATGCCCAGGATCATGACTCCCCGGCCGCCTCGGGCGCTCCTTCCCACCTGCACGAAGGAGATGTTCACGTTGCGCTCGCCCAGGAGCGTGCCCATCCGCCCGAGGATGCCGGGCTGCTCTATGTGCTCGGTGTACAGCAGGGTACCGGCCGGTATGAAGGTAATCCAGAAGTCCTCGATGCGAACGATGTAGGGCTGGCCGTGGAGTATCGTCCCTGACAGCCGATGCGGACCATCGTCGGTTCGGATAGTCAGGGAGAGCAGTTCCGAGTAAGGACTCGCGCTCGCCGAGGTGGTCTCGGTCACCGAGATGCCCCGGCTCAGTGCCGCCACCCGCGCGTTGACGAGGTTGACCGGCATGTCTGACACGCCCTCCAGCAGCCCCTGCAGGGCGGCTGCGGTGATCAGGGTGGTGCCGGTCTCGACAGCCTGGCCGGCGAAGCACATCTCCACCGACACCACGGGGTGTTCTGCCACGGCAGCGTAGAACCGCCCCAGCCTCCGGGCCAAGTCCAGGTAGGGGCCAATCCGTTCCTGCTCCTCGGGACTCAACGCGGGGGCGTTCACCGGGTGTGACGGGGGTCGCCCCTGCAGCACTGCCAGCACCTGCTCGGCTACGGCCAGGGCCACGTTCCTCTGGGCCTCCCGAGTCATCCCGCCGATGTGAGGCGTGGCCACTACGGCAGGATGGCGAACCAGGGGCGAGTCCTTGGGCGGCTCGCAAGCGAAGACGTCCAGCCCCGCTCCCGCGAGGTGGCCGGAGTCCAGGGCTCTTAGGAGCGCAGCTTCGTCTACCACGCTTCCACGCGAGCAGTTGATTAGGTAGGCGCCAGGCTTGCAGGCGGCCAGTTGCTCTTCTCCCAGGAGCCCGTCCGTCTCTGTGGTGGAGGGAAGGTGGAGGGTGACGAAGTCGCTCTCCCTCAACAGCTGGGCTAGGGGCACGAGGCGAGCTCCCACCGCCTGCGCCTGGGCGGGGGCGACGAAGGGATCGTGAGCCAGCACGATCATTCCGAAGGCGCGACCACGCTCCGCCACTCGTCTTCCTATGCGCCCCAGCCCAACGATGCCGAGGACCTTGCCGTTCAGCTCCTCGCCCCGGAAGGACGCTCTGCGCCACTCACCGCGCGCCAAGCTCTCCGCCGCCCACAGGACGCGCCGTGCCAAGCACAGCATCAGGGCAAAGACGTGCTCGGCCACCGCCACGGAGTTGCTGTCGGGGGCATTGACTACCCACACGCCCCTCTCGGTAGCTGCCTCTAGGTCTATGTTGTCCACGCCCACGCCGGCCCGCCCGATGACCCGCAGGGAGGGAGCCGAGAGGATCACCTCACGGGCAATCCGGGTGCCACTACGGACGATGATCCCGTCGGCACCGGACGCCAACTCAGTTAGGCGTGCGTCCCCTCCTTGCGGCACCTGCAGCACTTCGGCCTCGCGGGCCAGAAGGGCAACCGCCTCATCGTCTATAGGGTCGGTCAGCAGGACCCGTGGCATCAGGTCGCCTCGGGGGACCGGCAGCGCCGAAGGGCGGCTTCGATCGCCTCCAGCAGGTAGGTAACGTTGCCCTCGGCGATGTAGCCCATGTGGCCGATGCGCAGCAGCTTTCCCTTCAGCGGTCCCTGCCCTCCAGACACCTGCACCCGAAACTCGTCTTCCAGATGCTGCGACAGCTCCGCGAACCTGACTCCGGCGGGCAAGTAGGCGGCGGTAACCGTGGGGGAGGCATAGGCCTCCGCCGCCAGCGGGACGAATCCCAGCCGGCGCAGCCCGTCCCTGACGAGACGGGCCAAAGCCTGGTGACGGGCGAAGACGGCCTGAGGCCCTTCGTCAGCGATCAGGTCGAGGGCCACGTCCAGGCCATAGAGCAGGGTGAGAGCTGGGGTCCACGGAGTCTCGCCGCGGCGGGCGCTGTCCCTGGCTGCAAGGAGGTCAAAGTAGAGCCTGGGGGTGGCGCAGTTCTCCACCCGGCTCCAGGCAGGGGGGGAGAGGGCCAGCATGGCCAACCCCGGAGGCGTCATCCACGCCTTCTGTGAAGCAGTCACGACGATGTCCGCACCTATCGCGTTCATGTCGAAGGGCACCGCACCCAGGGAACTGACCGCGTCTAGAAGAAGCAGGGGCTTTGTGGGTGCCTGGCGCACGACCTGGGCCAAGGCAACGACGTCGTTGAGGACACCGGTGCTGGTCTCGCAGTGCGTCACCAGCACCGCCCGGTACTCATTAGCCTCCAGCCGGTCTCGGACCGTAGCTGGGTCGGCCGGCTGGCCTGGCTCGAAGCGCAGGTAGTCAACGCTGGCTCCGTAGCGGCGGGCGATCTCGGCGAACCGCTCTCCGAAGTAGCCGGTACAGACGGAGAGCACGCGGTCGCCCGCCTCCACCGTGTTAGCCACCGCGGCCTCGAGGCCGCCGGTGCCGGAGGTGGTCAGGAACACGACCTCATCGGGGGTGCCGATGAGGGGCCGCAAGCGCCGATCTAGGGAGGAAAGGAGCTCCCGGAACTCCCTGCTCCGGTGGCTCACCATGGGCCGGCTGAGGGCGGCCCGGACCTCAGGCGGAAGAGGGGTGGGGCCGGGCACCCGGACTTCCAGCGTTCTAGACATAACGGCTTCCTTTACGACCTTGTACCAGATGCCGGGGCACCTTCGACCCGGCTACGGGAGTGATCACACAGCGGGCAGATAGGCGAGCGACCTCTCGATGGCTTCCCGGGGGTACTCGAAGTCCTCGAGTTTGCCGGCCAGGTAAGCGTCATAGGCGCCCATGTCGAAGTGCCCGTGCCCGCTCAGATTGAAGAGGATGCATCGCTCCTCGCCCGTCTCCTTGGCCTGAAGGGCTTCGTCAATGGCGGCGCGGATGGCGTGGGCCGACTCGGGAGCGGGGACGATGCCCTCGGCCCGGGAGAAGGTGACGGCAGCCTCGAACACGCTCGTCTGCCCGTAGGCGCGGGGCTCAATAATGCCAACCTCCACCAGGGCGCTCACGAGAGGAGCCATGCCGTGGTAGCGAAGGCCACCGGCGTGGATCCCGGGTGGGATGAAGTCGTGCCCCAGGGTATGCATCTTGAGCAACGGGGTGGTGCAGTTCACATCGCCAAAGTCATAGGCGTAGACGCCCTTAGTGAGAGTAGGGCAAGCGGTGGGTTCGACGGCGACAAACCGAGTGTCGAGGTTCCGATCGAGCCGTTCCCGCACGAAGGGGAAGGCAATCCCGGCGTAGTTGGACCCGCCGCCAACGCAGCCGATCACCACGTCGGGATAGTCTCCGGCCAACTGCATCTGCTTGAGGCATTCCTCGCCGATGACGGTCTGGTGCAGGAGGACGTGGTTGAGCACGCTGCCCAGGGAGTACTTGGTGTCCTCGCGCTGGGCTGCCACCTCCACCGCCTCGCTGATGGCCACGCCTAGAGATCCCGGCGAACTGGGGTCCTGGGCCAGCACCTTGCGCCCGGCCTCGGTCTCTTCGCTAGGGCTGGCCACCACCTCCGCGCCCCATACCTGCATCATGGACCGACGGTAGGGCTTCTGCTGGTAGCTCACCTTGACCATGAAGACCTTGCACTGCAGGCCGAACATTTGGGTGGCCATGGCCAGGGCGCTGCCCCACTGTCCGGCTCCCGTCTCGGTGGTTATGGCGCGGACGCCTTCGCGCTTGTTGTAGTAGGCCTGGGCGACGGCCGTGTTGGGCTTATGGCTGCCAGGGGGGCTGACACCTTCGTTCTTGTAGTAGATGCGCGCCGGGGTTCCCAGAGCCTTCTCCAGTCGCACGGCGCGGTGCAATGGCGAAGGCCGCCACAGACGGAGTACGTCACGGACCTCGGATGGGATCTCGATGTAGCGCTCAGTGCTGACTTCCTGCTCGATGAGCGCCATGGGGAAAAGGGGAGCCAAGTCCTGCGGCCCTACCGGCTGGTGGGTGGCCGGATGCACCGGCGGTGGAAGCTCAGTGGGCATATCGGCCTGAACGTTGTACCAGGCGTGAGGGATTTCCGACTCGCTCAGAACGATCTTGTAGTCAACTGCCATGTCAACCTCCCGAGATATGGGACCTACCGCCCCCGGAGGGCCGGCGTCGCACACAGGCAAACAAAAACACCCCCGTCCGACTAGGGACGAGAGTGTTCCTCCCGCGGTGCCACCCCGCTTAGGTCGCCCACGCGACCTCTCTCACCCGCCGCCAGGCGGCGGAGCCTTGTAACGATGGCCAGGCGGCAGGGCCTACTTGCAGCATGCTTTCAACCCGCGACTCCCAGGTCCATTCGGCGGCGACCCCGGCACCCGGCTTTCACCTCACCCGGGCTCTCTGGTGGCCTGGCCGGCCCGCTTACTACTCCTGATCCACGCCTTGAGTATCCTGTTGTAGGTGGCAGTATACGAGCCCGCGCCCGAACTGTCAAAGGCAGGTTACAGGTTACAGGGGACAGGGGACAGGGGATAGGCGACATGTCTCGGGGGCATCTGTGGTGCCTGCCCTGCCTCCGGCCCTGTAACCTGTCGCCTGTAACCTGTAACCTGCCTGGAGCTTTGCCGGTCGGTTCAGGAGGCGCGTATAATCGTCTACTACTTCCCCAGGGACGGGCCGAGCGGCATGCGTTATGACTTCGTAGTGATCGGAGCGGGGCCGGCGGGATACGTGGCCGCCATCCGGGCCAGCCAGTTGGGCGGTCGGGTGGCGCTGATTGAGAAGGAGTGCATAGGGGGGACGTGCCTGAACCGTGGCTGTATCCCCACCAAGGCCCTGGTGGAGAGCGCCACCCTCTTCCGGAAGATGCGAGAGGCGAGCCGGTATGGACTGGTCGTCGAAGGCAGCGTCCGGGCCGACTTCGCGGCGGTGATGGCACGCAAGGATGCCATTGTCTCTCGCATCGTGGGATCGGTCCGCGAGCTGCTGGATGCCCGGGGCGTCGAGGTGGTGGCAGGTGAAGCTCGCCTGGTGGCTCCCGATCGGGCAGCGGTGCGGCTACCGGACAGCTCAACGAGGGAGCTATCATTCAGCAGCGCGCTGATCGCTACCGGCTCGGTGGCTGCGCGCCCGCCGCTGCCGGGCATCGAGCTGCCCGGCGTGCTCGACTCGCGTCAGCTGCTTGGGCTGCAGGAGCTGCCGCGGCGGCTGGTCGTGGTTGGCGCTAGCGTGGTGGGCATGGAAATGGCCACCATCTTCCACCACCTGGGTAGCCAGGTCACGGTTTTGGGCCGGCGCACTTTCCTCAAGTCGGTAGATCCCCAGTTGGCCCGCCGGTATCGCTCCCTGGCCGCGCGCAGGGGACTGAGTATCACGGTTGGCCTCGAGTTCGATCGCATCGAGACCGTGGAAGGGAGGCTCAGGCTGCACTATAGCGCCCACGGCCAGACAGCCCACGTGGACGCCGACGCCATCCTCCTAGCAACGGGCCAGACTCCGGTGACGCAGGGCCTGGGGCTGGAGGAGGTAGGCGTAGAGACGGACGGCGGTGGCTTCATCCGGGTGGACTCGCGCCTGCGCACCAGCGTGCCCGGCATATACGCCGCTGGTGACGTAGTAGGAGGCTGGATGCTGGCCCACGTCGCCTCACACGAAGGCATGGTAGCGGCCGAGAACGCTCTGGGAGGGGACAGGGAGATAGACTACCTGGCGGTCCCCAACTGCGTCTTCACTGACCCAGAGATCGCCGGAGTCGGCCTGACAGAGGCCGAGGCCAAGGCTGCCGGTTACAGCCCGGCCGTGGCTCGTTTCCCGCTATCGGCTAGCGGGCGGGCACTGACCATGGGCGAGGAGGAGGGCCTAGTCCGGCTAGTGTACGACAGCGAGACGGGGCGGGTCTTGGGCGTGCACATGATGGGGGCTCACGCCAGTGAGCTGATCGGCGAAGGGGCGCTGGCGGTGAAAGCTGGTCTAAGCGCATCCGACCTGGCCAGTACTATGCACCAGCACCCGACGCTATCGGAATGCCTGATGGAGGCGGCAACGGCGGCCGTCTGCGGGGAGGGGATCCACTATCGCCGAGTCTGAGCGGCGCGTCGGGGTGTCCGCGGGCACCGCGAGCGTGCTGGAATTGTGCCGGATACCGCTGACAGTAGCGCCCACGACGGCGTACCTGATGGTCGGCGGGCGCTGTGAGCGGGATTGCGGCTTCTGCGCTCAGGCACGCTCCAGCACGGGCCCCGAAGACATGCTCTCCCGCGTCTCCTGGCCCCCTTTCCCCGTCCGGGACGTTCTGCATGCGCTGAGAGAGCGCGAGGGCGCGTTCCAGAGGGTGTGTCTGCAATGCACTGCCGCGGCCGGCGCCTTCGATCGGCTTGTCGCCCTCGTTGGCGAGCTGAAGCAGGCCCTGGCGCTGCCGGTGGATGTGTCGGTTTTGCCCCCGACTCCGCGGGCCGCTGACGCATTGATCGAGGCGGGCGTGGATCACATCGGGTTCGGCGTGGACGCTGCCACCGCGGCGATCTTTGGCGCCGTCAAGGGCGGCGGATGGCGGCTCTATCGCGACCTGATCGAGCACGTCGCGCACAACCACCCGGGGCGGCTTGCCGTTCACCTCATTGCCGGCCTAGGGGAGAGCGAGAAGGAGTTGGTGGAAGCGGCCCAGCTCTACGCTGACTTGGGGGCAACGGTGGGGCTGTTCGCCTTCTGCCCGGTGCCCGGAACTCGCCTCGCCGGAAGCGGGCAGCCCCCGCTACCCAGCTATCGCCGGGTGCAGATTGCTGCTTACCTGATCGCGCTCGGAGTGGTGCGAGCAGGCGATTGCGATTTCGATGCTGAGGGGCGTCTGGCTCGCCTGCCGGAGCGGGCCGCCGGCCACCTCCTCGATGGAATGGCGTTCCAGACATCCGGCTGCCCTGGCTGCAACCGGCCCTACTACAATGAGCGCCCGGGCGGCGACCTCTACAACTACCCGCGCCCTCTGACCCAGGAGGAGACCCGCGAAGCTATGTTGACGAGCGGGCTGGCGCAACTGAAAGAACTGGTCGAGGCCGGCGTTGTCTGACCACGCTTGCTGGCGGCTGATCCGGGATGGGGAGTTCTCTGGGGCCATGAACATGGGTCTGGACGAAGCCGTTCTGGAGTCGGCAGAACGAGGCGACTCACCGCCCACGTTGCGATTCTATCGGTGGCGACCTACGTGCTTGAGCATCGGCTATTCGCAGACGGCGCAGGGGTTCGATCTCGCCGCCCTGGCCCGCCGAGGCTGGGGGTTCGTCCGGCGCCCCAGTGGCGGTCGCGCCGTGCTGCACCGCGACGAGGTGACCTACTGCATCGCCGCACCGGCGGCGGACTGGCGGATGGCCGGGGGAGTTCTGGAGTCGTACCGGCGGCTTAGCGCCGGGTTTCGGTGCGGGCTATCGCTACTGGGCCTTCCGGTGTCGGACGAGCGGAACGCCGTGACGGTGGGAGGCACCTCCGCCGCCTGCTTCGATGCCCCGTCGCGGTACGAGCTCACGGCGGCCGGCCGCAAGTTGGTGGGGAGCGCCCAGTGGAGACGCGGCGATGGGGTCTTGCAGCACGGATCCATTCCTCTCTCGGGCGACGTAGGGGAGGTGGTGGATTTCCTGAAGCTGCCCAAGGAGGAGAGGGAACGGGCCCGGGATTTGCTGCGGCAGCGTGCTGCCACGGTGGCGCAGGCCCTGGGGCGCACCGCTGGCTTCGACGAAGTGGTGGACGCGCTGGCTCGGGGTCTGGCCCTAACCCTGGGCATCACCTGGGAAGAGGCTCCGCTGACCCGTGACGAGCTCAGACGCGCTTCGGGGCTCGCCCAGACCAAATATGAGAGCGATGCCTGGAACCTTCGTAGCTAGGTCTGGGCTGGTCCTCCTGGTGGTCGCCGTGGCGGCTATCGCCTGGTGGTGCGGTGCGGCGGCCGAGGACCCCTGCGAGAGCCCCGCCAACTTGACCTTCAACTGCCAGTTCGACACCTTCGGCGCCGCTCCTGGCGGCGAGGTGCCTACGGGCTGGTGGCCGTTCGTGATCGCTGGGCACCCGGCGTTCGACGCCGCCTCGGATACTCCCAAGCAACCAGCGCTCAGGATCTGGAGCGACGGGGAGGGCTTCGTTGCTGGCATCTACCAGGAGGTGAGCGGGGTGGAGTTGGGCGCAACCTACGAGGCCTTCATCGGCTGGGCCGTCTTCCAGTCGGAGGGCCCGGAGATGGGCCGGGCCGTGGGAATAGACCCCTGGGGTGGCACGGACCCGCAGTCGCCTTCGGTGGTGTGGAGCCCGGAAGTGTGGGAGAAGAAGCGCACCAACCCGGAGTTGCGGGCGCGTGCGGTGGCAGAGTCGGATCGGATCACCGTGTTCGTTCGGGTGAACAACCCACGGACGTACGGAGCGGATCAGGCCTTCCTGGACGCGGTCAGCCTGGTGCGGGACGAGTCGGTGCCGGTGATGGAGCCTCAGGCCACTCTGGCTCTGGCGCCCACGGCCACGTCGGAACCCGTCTCGCCCTCGACGCAGGCACCGGAGATGCCACCTTCGCCGAGTGGATCACCTGTGCCAAGCGAGACGTCGCCGCCCACCACCACTTCGACGGCAACACCTGAGGCCGTCGTGACAGCGACGCAGACTGCGGGCCCGCGGCGAAGCCAGACGGCGCCGTCCCTGCCGCCGACCGCCACGCCCAGGCCCTCGCCGCAAGTGTGGGTGCTGGCCAGCGCTGCGGCCACCTTGCCGCCTGCTCTGTACGTGACGCCGGAAGTTGAGGTGGCGGCGGTGTCTGGTGGAGGTGGTTTGGGGCTGTTGCTGGCCGCCGCGGGCTTCGCCGGTCTGGCGGCGGTGGCCGCCTCGAGGAGATCTAGGCAGAGGTAGGAGGTCAGCTAGTGGACGGGAGCAAGCGCGCGTTTCTGAGCTCGGGCGGCTCGTTGTTGATGACAGCGCTGCTATCGGCCTGCATGCGGTCGAGCAGACCGTCAGCGGAGGTCACTTCTGCGAACCAGCCGGCGGCCGTGACGCCCCGCACCCTAGGGGCGGTTCCGGCAGGCACCCGCCTGCTGATCTTCCACACCAACGACGTGATGGGGTACGTGGACCCGTGCGGCTGAAGCCCGCCCAAGGGGGGGCTGGCCCGGCGGGCCAGCGCGATTAGGGCACGGAGCGAGGCCGGAGTAGCCCGGCTGGTGCTCGACGCAGGCAACACTCTGTCGTCCGGCTCGCGAAAGGACCTGAACCAGTGGAGCCAGGGCAGGATCACAGTCGAGGCCATGAACTTGATGGGGTACGATGCCATGGCGCTAGGGCCACAGGACCTAACTCTAGGCCTCGAGGTGCTGAGAGAACGGATGGCGGAGGCCGCTTTCGCCATCGTGAGCGCTAACCTTACGGTCGAGGGGCAACTGCTCGCCCCGCCATACGTCTTGCTCGAGCGGGAAGGGGCCACGATCGCCGTCCTTGGCCTCACCGGGCCGCCCAGGGCAGCCATGGAGGAACCGGTCGAGGTGGGCGACCCGGTCGCGGCGGCTCTGCAGCATTTTCCCGCGCTTGCCGACCAAGCGCACTTGGTCATCGTGCTCTCCAACCTGGGACCAGCAGCCGAACGAGAGCTGGCACAGCAGGTCCCCAGGATAGACTTGGTTGTCGGAGGTGGAGCCGGAGCCCCGCAATCTGAAGTGGCCTGGCAAGGGGCGGTGGCTCTCGTCCGGGCAGGGGGGCTGGGCGAGTACCTGGGCATCACCGAGGTGGTTTTGGGGGAGCGGGGCAGCCCTCCGGCTGTGTCCAGTAAGAGCCTGACGCTGGGGCCGGAAATCATGGATGATGGCGAGATCACGGCACTGAAGACCCGGTACCTGCAGGAGTACTACGCTCAGTCAACTGGCACGCCTGGCTAGGCCGAGGCGTTGAGTGGAGAGAGGTGCATGCGCATCCGGACCATGAAGTTCGGCGGGACTTCGGTCGGTGATGGAGAGGCAATCCGACGCACGGCGGAGCTCATTGGAGCTAGCGTCAACGAGGGGCACGCGGTGGTCGCCGTTGTCTCGGCGATGAGCGGCGTCACCGACGCCCTGATCCGGTCCGCCACATCGGCAGAGATGGGCCAGACCGACGTTTTTCGGGCGACGCGGCTGCAGTTGCTGACCCGACATCTGCAGGCGATCAGTGCCTGCGTGCCCGAAGGCGAGCGCGAATCCATAGGGGAGGAGGTGTCGTCTCTGCTGGACCTGCTGCTGCGGCTGTGCGAGAGCGTGTCCGTCCTCGGCGAGCTTACCGCTCGAGGCCTGGACGCCATCATTGCCCTGGGCGAACGCATGTCCTGCCGCATCGTGGCGGGGTGCTTGCGGGGTATGGGCTTCGACTCGGTCCCGGTGGAGGCGACGCGCCTAGTGATCACCGACGCCTGTTACGGCTCCGCCAACCCGCTCCTGGAGGAGACGCGGCAGGCGACCCGAGACACCCTGCTCCCTCTGTTGGAGGCCGGCACAGTGCCTGTGGTGACGGGATTCCTTGGGGCAACCCGCGCTGGTGTGACAACTACACTCGGCCGAGGCGGCAGCGACTACTCGGGCTCACTCATAGGAGCGGCTCTATCGTCCGAGGAGATCTGGATATGGACAGACGTTGATGGGGTGCTAACCGCAGACCCTCGGATCGTGCCGGAGGCCCGGAGTTTGCCAGAGATCTCGTACGCGGAGGCAGCGGAGCTAGCATACTTCGGCGCCAAGGTGCTGCACCCCAAGACCATGCTGCCGGCACAGGCTGCCGACATTCCCATTCGCATCAAGAACACGTTCAACCCCAGCCACCCCGGCACCCTGATCACGGCCAGGGCGGCGCCCTCGGCCCAGGGCGTACGCGGGATCACCTCGGTGAGAGGGTTGAGCCTGGTGACGGTGCAAGGCCGGGGGATGCTGGGCGTTCCGGGCATCGCTGCCAAGGTCTTCACGGCTGTGGCCCGGGAGGGGATAAGCGTTCTGGTGATCACCCAGTCCTCATCGGAGCAGAACATCTGCTTTGTGGTTCCGGGCTCCTCGGCAGAGCGCGCCATTGCCGCACTGGAAGCGGAGTTCGCCGTGGAGAAAGCTCGCCACGACATCGATGACATCTGGGCTCAGAACAACGTAGGTGTGGTGGCGGTGGTCGGCGCCGCGATGAAAGGCACGCCGGGGATAGCCGCCCGGGTGTTCGACGCTCTGGGAAGCAGAGGCATAAATGTGATATGCATCGCTCAGGGATCCTCAGAGCATAACCTCTCTTTCGTCCTGGACGAAGCCGACATAGAGGAGGCGGTGCGGGCGGTTCACGACCGTTCCTGCCTGGGCAGGGGAGAGGACTCATGACGGCTGCAAGGGGGAGCGACGGCCTGCTGTCGCAGGCGATGGAGATGGCTGGCGACTTGGTCCGGTGGCGGCGGGAGATCCACCAGTGGCCCGAGCTGGGCTTCGAGGAGGTTCGCACGGCTCGGCTAGTGGTCTCGTCGTTGCGGCAGATGGATCGTGCTGGCGGCAAACGAGGTGGGTGGCGTATCCGCGAGGGCGTGGGCCGGACGGGAGTGGTGGCGGATCTAGGAAGCGCCGAGCCGGTAGTGGCTTTGAGGGCGGACATGGACGCTCTCCCCATCCAAGAGACGACCGCGCTCCCCTATGCTTCTCGTCGGCCAGGCTTGATGCACGCCTGTGGGCACGACGCCCACGTCGCCATCCTTCTAGGGGCGGCTCGTCTGCTGAGCGGCCGACGGTTACCGGGGGCTGTGCGACTGCTCTTTCAGCCCAGCGAGGAGGCTGCCGACTCCGAAGGCTTCTCTGGCGCAGCGCGGATGATCCAGGACGGGGCCATGGAAGGGGTCTCGGCGGTATTTGGCCTGCACGTCATCACCGAGTTGCCTACGGGAACTGTCGGGGTACGGGCTGGCGCGGTGCAAGCGGCTTCAGACTCGCTGCAGTTGGTGGTGAAAGGGTGTGGGGCTCATGCGGCTCAGCCGCACCGCTCGCGCGATCCCATCTACATCGCTTCGCAGCTCGTGAGCTCCCTACAGAGCGTGGTGTCGCGCTCGGTGGACCCGCTAGCGCCCGCCGTTGTTTCCCTGGGGACCATCAGTGGCGGGACGCGGGCGAACATCATTCCCGAGTCGGTGGTAATGACGGGGACCATCCGCACGCTGGACGAGCGCACCCGCGAGGCAGTCCACAGCGAGATCCGGCAGATCGCTCCGGGAATAGCGGCGGCTTTGGGCGGCTCCTGCGAAGTGGGCATAGGCCGTGGATATCCGGTCACTGTCAACGATGGGGCTCTGACGGATCTGGTGCGGCAGGTGGCGGAGAAGATGCTGGGTGCCGGAGCAGTGCGGGATATCGAGCCTAGCATGGGCGCGGAGGACTTCTCCCTCCTGGCCCAACAGTGCCGGGGCTGCTTCTTTCGCCTGGGCGTCACCCCTGAGGGACAGGAACCGACCTGGGGTCACAGCCCCACCTTTGAGGTCGACGAGGCCGCTCTGCCGATCGGGGCGGCCCTGTTGGCTGGGTGTGCCCTGCGCTACCTCACTCAGGCGACCGGAGCAGGCGATTGACCCCGCCGACGGGCTCTGCTAGCCTGTGGAGCCAACCCGATGGGCGAATGTGCCTTCTACCGTGCGTAGGCGCGACGGTCCGGACGGCAGGCCGAGCCGGTCAGCGAGCATAGTCAGGGAGGAGCAGAATGCCTGCGATAGTGGGGCTTGTGGGCAGTCCGAGAAGGGAACAGGGACTGACGCACCGTCTGGTCAGTGCCGCATTGGAGGGCGCTCGGCGCAGTGGGGCGAGCACGAGGATCGAGTACTTGGCCGACTGGGAGCTGGCTCCCTGCGAGGACTGCGGGGCCCCGTGTTTCACCGATGGCATCTGCATTCGTTCTCCCGATCCCGGGGAGCTGAGCAGCCTGGTGAATGAGGCAGACGGCCTCGTGCTCGGGGCACCGGTCTACGTGTGGCAGGCCAACGCGCTGACCCACGTCTTCATGGACCGGTACCGGATCCCGGGTCGGGCTTCTCTGGCGCGCCAGCCCAATGGAAGGCCCGCTCTGGCGATCGCCGTGGCAGGCGGGACGGGTACCGGCATCAGCGGCGCCATACGATCTCTGCAGGACTTCTTGTGCCTATGGGGCTACCGAGCCCTGGACCCCATTGGGGCAACGCGCTACAACTTGGAGCAGGCCATTGCAGCGGCGAGGGAGGCAGGTGCCGAGTTGGGGCGGCAGGCCGATGAGCCGGTGCCCTTTGCCAACTTGGCTGAGTTGCTGGCGCACTACGACGGGCTCCAGTTCGCCTGTCACGACCATCTGGAGGAGCTGATCTGGTTGGCGGAGCAGGCTGCCGGACTGGGACGGGAACCGGAAGAGGTGAAGCGCCTGTGCGCTGAAGCGAGGAGGCTGCAAGCGGCTGATCGCCGTGCGGCCGCTGAGGTGGCGGTGCACGCATTCGAACTGGCTCGCGGTGAGCTGTAACACCGCGGCCTGGGCGGGGGTATGGCCGGTCGTATACGGGTAGTGCTGGACGCTATGGGCGGGGACAACGGAGTCCCAGCGGCAGTGGCGGGAGCAGTGCAGGCGGTGTCTGCCCTCCCCGATGTGGACGTGGTGCTGGTAGGGGATGAACCCACGATCGCCGCTTCTCTGGGCATCTCAGGCGATAGCGGACGGCTGACCATTCGGCACGCATCGCAGGAAGTAGGTATGGACGAGGCGCCAGCGGTGGCAGTCCGAAGCCGCCCTGACAACAGCATGTCGGTGGGCCTGCGCCTGGTGAAGCGGGGCGAGGCCGACGCCTTCGTCACCGCGGGGAACACCGGAGCTGCTCTCGCTGCGGCCCTATTCGAGCTGGGCCGAATCAGCGGGATCAGACGACCGGCTCTCGCGACTTGCCTCCCGGCGCAGGACGGCCAATCGCTGCTCCTAGACATCGGGGCCAACACGGAGTGCCGCCCCCACGACCTGCTGCAGTTCGGGCTCATGGGCCACGTCTACAGCAGCCGAGTGCTGGGAGTGGCTTCCCCCCGGGTAGGGCTCATGTCCAACGGCGAGGAAGAGGGCAAGGGCAATGATCTGGTCAAAGAGGCATACCCCCTGCTGAAGGCCAGCAACTTGCGGTTCGTGGGCAATGTTGAGGGCAAGGACCTGTTCGCCGGGGCTGCAGATGTGGTGGTGACCGATGGCTTCACCGGGAACGTGCTGATCAAGACAGCGGAAGGAGTAGCTGGCCTCATCGTGGGGTTGGTGCGCAGAGAGGCCAAGGCTTCTCTACGAGGCCAGATAGGCGGCGCCCTGTTGCGACCGTCACTGCGGAAGGTGCTGGCCAGGCTGGACTATACCGAGATCGGCGGGGCTCCTCTGTTGGGCGTGGCGGGGGCAGTGGTGGTGGGGCACGGGCGCTCGCAGGCCAACGCCATCGCCAGCCTGGTCCGGGCAGGGGCTAACGCCGCGCGCCAGGACCTGGTGGGCGCCATCGCCGATGGCCTGCGTACCCTGGAGAGCCCACGGGAGGAGAATCCATGAGGGTGATCAGTAACGAGCCCCTGATCCGGCGGCGGACGAAGACGGCTCAGATAAGCAACCTCGTGGGCCTGCTGGCACTGGGGACGGGCTTGGTCATCTCGCTGACTCGGCCGGAGTGGGCGTTCTACACCCTGGGCTTGCTCATCGTGGGCGTGATAGCCTCGCAGTATGGGATTGTGCAAGCGTTCCGGTTCGCGCGCCGCCCCCGGCCGGACCAGGAGCTGGCTGACGCTCTCAAGGGGCTGGATGATCGCTACCGGCTCTACAATTTCTACCTACCTGCCGACCATGTCCTGCTTACGCCGCGAGCGCTGTACGCCGTGGTGCTGAAGAGCGTTGCCGGCAAGGTCATCTGTGAGGGCCGGTCCTGCAAGCAGGAACGCCGATTTTCGCTGGGTCGGCTGCTTCGCCTGTTTAGTCCGGAGTCACTTGGGAACCCGGTCAGGGAGGCGAAGTGGGAGCAGGAAGCGCTGGAGCGGTGGGTGTCGCAGAACCTGGAGGGCGATGCTCCGCCGGTGGAGCCGCTGGTGGTGTTCCTCAGCCCTCGGGTAGATCTGGAAGTCCGCAACCCGGACGTGACCATGGTGCGCGCGAAAGCGCTGAAAGACGTTCTCAGGCGCTCCGAGAAGCGCACCATCAGCGCTGAGCAATATCGCGTTCTGGCGCGCACGCTGGATGACGTAACAGAGAGCACCACCAGGTAGGAGTCGGGCGCGGGGCACCGCGCGGGATGGAGGAACATGGAGGCGCGCACCCTACTCCCCGGGGCCAAGGCATTCCGGGGCAACCTTCACACTCACACCACTGTCTCCGATGGCGAGCTCTCGCCGCAAGACGCGGTGCGCTGGTACCGAGACCACGGATATGACTTCGTGGCCGTTACTGACCACTGGAGGCCTCTTTCGCCTTTCACGGCGGATGGAATCCTGATCGTGCCCGGAGTGGAGTTCGACGGCACCGACTCGGACCTAGGCTTGTATCACATCGTTGGGCTCGACGTACCCGACTGCCCTGCCCGAGAGGAGCTCCGGGATGCAGCAGCGGTGGTCTCATTCATAGCCAGAGCAGGGGGTCTGGCCGTACTCTGCCACCCCTACTGGTGCGGTATGCCCTCGTGGGCCGTGGCGAGAGTGGACGGCGTGTTCGCGGTCGAGGTGTATAACGCCACCTGCGAGGCGCACATAGCCAAAGGGCTATCCGCCGTCCACTGGGACGATGCCCTGGCCGTGGGCAGAAGCCTGTGGGGCCTGGCAGTGGACGACGCTCATTGGAGCCGGGCCGACTTCGGGTGCGGTTGGGTGGCAGTGCAAGCGGACGAACTCAGCCTCCCGGCACTGCGCCAAGCGCTTCTGGCCGGGCGCTTCTATGCCAGCACCGGCCCCGAGATACTTGACTTCGTGGTGGACGGCAACCGCGCTTACGCCCGGACGTCAGAGGCCAGGCGCATCGCCTTCATCTGTGACGCGCACCGCGGCGGCTGCGTCCACGCTGAAGCCGGTACGACTGTCAGCGAGGCCGAGTTCGGCGGCCTCGCTGAAGCCAAGTACGTGCGTCTCGAAGTGGACGATCCACAGGGCCGGCGGGCCTGGAGCAACCCGATCTACCTGGCCCGCTGAACCCCGGAGCGGCTGAGGCCCGAGCGGGCCTTAGCGCATCTCCTGGCCGCCGGTCACGTTGATGGCCTGGCCGGTCATGTAGCTCGCCTGGGGACTGGCCAGGAAGACCAGCACGTTGGTGACGTCCTCGTAGGTGCACCCGCGCCCCAGTGGCACTTGCGCCCGATATCTCTCCCGGACCTCCGCAGGAGTGATGCCCCACTTCCGGGCGTACTGCTCGTACAGGCTGTCCACCCACAGGGGCGAGTCTAGCAGGTTGCCGGGGCAGATGGAGTTCACGCGAATGTTGTAGGGTGCCAGATCGAGGGCGATGCTCTGGGTGAGGCCGATGCCCCCAAACTTGGAGGAGGCGTAGGCCGAGTTACGGAAGGATCCCTTCTTGCCCGACTTGCTGTTGATCTGCAGGATGACGCCCGACCCCTGCTCTTTCATGATGCGCGCCGCCTCTCGGGCGCAGATGAAGTAACCGGTGAGGTTCACCTCAATGACCCGGCGCCAGACATCGGCGGGGAACTCGGCGATGTCGAACGCCTGGAGAATGCCGGCGTTTGAGACCATGATGTCGAGGCGGCCGAACTCGGCTACGGCCAGCCTCAGTGCGTCGCGCACGCTGTCCTCGTCGGTGACGTCCATGCGGATGGCGAGAGCCCGCGTGCCGTATTGCCTCTCTATGGCCTGAGCCACCTCCTGAGCGCGGGGCAGGTTCAGGTCTCCCAGGACCACGTTGGCTCCCTCGCGGGCCAGCCTGCGGGCAATGGCCTCTCCTAGGCCCTGCGCGGCCCCCGTCACCACGGCACTCTGACCCACGAGTTGCCGCCACTCAGCCGTGATTCCGGCGGGAAGCGACAGCCTCCGGCGGAGAAGCTCCTCCTCGGCCTCGTTGGTCCATCGACCCTGCCCATCGAGCTTGGCGGCCACGTCGGGCAGGACCTGATGCAGGTCGGCGAGTGAAGTGAGGGGCAGGTCCTCTATCTGGGGGTAGAGAACGATCTTGCCCGGGAAGCGGGCGTTGATCACGGCTTCCATCCCGTCCCATCCGGCGTGAATGCCGCCGATGGCCGCCACTGAGTGCTCAGGCGCCAGGTCACCCCGCTCGGCCTTGGCCAGTACTGCCTGCAGATCGGCTATGAAGGAGCCACTGGACCCGGTGAAGTGGATGCCTTTGGTAGCGAACAGGCAGGCGTCAACCTCTGCCATAGAACCGCGCGCCAGGCCAGCAAAGATGTTCAGCGTGCCCCCATGGGCCAGGTGAGGCACGCTGGTCGTGATGAGCTTGGCGACTGGCGCCAACAGGACAATATCGTCGTATCCGTCTGGCGCCTGGCGTCGGAGGAAGGCATCGTATTGCTCTGGGCCCAGAGAGGCTGGGTTGACGCACACGAGGCTCACCTTCCTGCGCTCGGCATCGGGCCCAAACGTGGTCCTCAGGCTCTCCAGCCGCTCGTCGCTCGTGTCGCTGGCCACCACAAGAGAGGGACCGCTCGCCGACTGTATGGCCCGCTGCACGTGCATCCGGCCCATGGGGCCGCCTGCACCGATGAAGAGGGCTTTGCCGCCGGCCTTAAGCTCGGTGCGTACGCCGCCAGCGTAGGCCTGGGCCACGTCAAGGCTAGTCGTCCCCAGGATTTCCCAGTTCTCATAGTGCACCCGGCCCACATCCACATCGGCCATGATCGAGCGGGGCTCGGTGCACACTAGGGCCAGTGCGGCTCCCCTCGCCAGTGCCTTCATGGACGCAGCCACTGCGTCGGGGCCCGGATCCAGGAGAACTACATCAGTGAAGCCGCCACCGTGCGCCTCCAGTAGGGCCCCCACGGTCCCCGGCTCCAGGGGTGTCTCCTCCTCGGAGACGGCCTCACTTCCGAAAGCGGCGACAACGCTGGAACGCACCGACTGGGGGACGCCGGCCAAGACTATCCGTTTCGGCCTGCCGCCAGCGGCCAGGGACTCGAAGGAGTAGGCAACACCCGGCTTTCCGCCAGCGATGAGGAGCGTGCCACCGTCCTGAAGGGCGGCACGGTACTGCAGCGAGTAGGAGTGTTCTACACAGGCCCAGGGCTCACTGAGGGCGGCCTCGGCGTAGCCCGTCTCGGGGTTGAGAGGGAGGAGATAGCAGCCCTCATCGCCGTTGATCACCTCCGGCCCGACGACGGCGTACTGCCTCATGGCGCCGGGCAGGGCGTAGCCGAAGGCCAGCCCCTGCCCCCGGTAGATGATGTCAGCCTGGATGATGTAGCGCTCGCCCAGGTGAAAGCGTCCGGTCAGGCGGCTTCCCACCCTCATCACTGTCATGGCCGCTTCGTGACCGAGAATGACGGGGTTCGATTTCAGGTCCCGGCCGTATAGCCTGGGGTGATCTGGTCCCTGGGCAATGACCTTCGTGTCGGAGAAGCAGAGACCCACGGCGTCCACCCGCAGGAGCAGCTCGTCGGGCCCTATGTCGGGCATGGGCGCGGTCACGGCCTTGCGCTCATGGCCCAGGTGATCTAGCCCCACGCCCGTGAGGGGCCAGGTCCACATGGCCTCGGGAAGGGGATGACGCACGTGCCGGAAACGGTTCAGTTGGTCGCTCATGGCGGCTCCTTAGTAAGCTAGGCGGAACTGCTGCCCGGGCTGCCGACGCCCGTCGAGGTGCGGGTCCAGGTCCGATCACAGAGCATGCAGCAGGTCGCGCAGAGACGGGTACAGCCGACGGTACAGCACTAGCCGCTCGGAGTGGCGAGCGTGGCGGTCGGGGTCGGGCTCGAACACTCTCTCAGGCACGGCCACGGACGAAGCGACGGCGCCCACATCGCCAAACTGCCCGGCGCCCCGTCCCGCCAACAGCGCGGCCCCGAGACAAGCGGCCTCGGAGATGCTCAGTCTCGCGAGGGGCACTCCCAGTATGTCTGCCTTGATTTGAAGCCAGGTGGCGGACCTAGACCCGCCGCCGATGGCGCGGAGTTCGGCCAGAGGGACGCCTGCCGATCTCATCTCCTCCACGTTGTAGGCGATCTCGTAGGTGGTCCCTTCGAGGATAGCCTTCACTACGTCGGCCTTGCTGCTGCCCAGCGTCAGCCCAATCAGGGCCCCTTTGGACTCGGGGTCGAGCCAGGGGGTGCCGGTGCCGGCGAAGTGAGGCAAGAGCATCAGGCTACCAGGAGAGGTGTCCACCGGCTGGAGAAGCAGGTCGTAGACACTCGCCCCGGTCTGCTGGGCCAGGTTGTTTTCGGCCTGGCCGAACTGGTCGCGATACCAGCGCAGTATGGAGCCGCCACCGAAGTTAAAGCCCAGCGTGACGAACAGGTTAGGAGCGACGTGAGGGTAGCAGGGGAAGCCTCGGCTGCCCAAGCCCGGCACGAACGCGTCCAGACACGGGGTGACACACTCCACCGTGCCTATGGCGTACATGGCCGTGCCAGGAGAGACCGCTCCGGCACCAAGGGCGCCGCAGGGCTGGTCGTGGCCGCCTGTGGAGGCCACCACGCCCGGTGGCAACCCCAACCTCTCGGCCACGGCATTCGGCACCACGCCCACGGCAGTGCCGCTCTCGGCCACCCGAGGCAGTATGGACTCATCTATGCCGAAGGCGCCGAGAACGTCGGGCGACCAAGTTCTAGAGGCAATGTCGTAGGCCATGGTTCGGGCGGCCATGGAAGGATCCATGACCGGCTCGACGCCCAGCTGCGACAGGGCGAAATCGGAGAAGCAGAGGAACTTGTGCGTCCGGGCGTACGTCTCCGGGCGCTCCTCCTTCCACCAGGCGATCTTGTTCACCGTGCCCATGGGATGAAGCGGCTGACCGGACAGGCGATAGACGGCCTCCGCCCCCACCACCTCGCCCAGGCGTCGAGCCTGGGGGATGGTGCGGGGATCGAAGGTGACGATGCTGTTGCCTAAGGGCCGGTAGTGCTCGTCCACGGGGCAGGCTGCCTCTCCCTGGACCGACGCGGCCACCCCGCGCACCGGGTCCGCTCTCCCTGCCTGGACTACAGCCTCGCGAATCGCCTCTTCTACGTTGGCCCAGACGGCGACCGGGTCGAGCTCGGCCCACCCGGGCCGAGGCTGGAGAAGCGGGTACTCGCGATAGCCGGCGCCCAGGATGCGGAAATCCTCTCCGAAGACGATGGCTTTGCAGCCGGTGGTCCCGATGTCCAGTCCCAGCAGACTCATTGCGCCCCGCTCCTTTGCCGGCTAGAGCGTCAGACCGCCCTCGGGCACGTATTGCCTCAGGTAACGGGCAGTGATCTCCAGTTCCTGCAGCAGATCGGCTTCCGTCTTGGTGCTCCCTGGGATGATCTCCGCCACCAGTATCTGCCGCCGAACCGGGGAGATGACCTGGCTCAGGGGGCTTTCGCCCGCTCTGTCGAAGCCCTCGGCGATGGCTTCCAGCACCTGGTCCATGCGGATGTGCCCCCGCCGGTTGTACTCGTCGGTGAAGGGCCAGTGGTGGCTGGCATCTGGGGTCGTCTGCTGCAGATGCACGACTTCGCAGAAGGGCGCCATCGCCCGAAGCCAGGCTCGATAGTCCACGTCCGCGCCCGAGAGCCCGTAGTGTGTGCCCGCCTGGTGGCCCACGTCCACCGTCAGGTAGACGGGCACGCCGGGCCGTCCCTCGTTGGCCCGCCGCAGAAACTCCTCTGCTCCCCGGATGGTCCAGGGACGTTCCGAAGGGATGTACATCTGCTCGTTGTACAGGGCGGCCAGGCCGGCCTCGGCAGCAGAGGCAGCCAGGCTGCGGAACTGGGCGATGGTGCGCTCCTCTACCGACCGGGCGCGGACCTCGTCCTGAAGGTTCTCGACCGAGATGGCGTCCCAGTGCCCGCCTACCCGCCGCGCACCCATGGCCAGTGCCAGGCCCATGCTCTGCCGGATCCATTCCGCCATCCGGGCCCGCACTGCCGGATGGCTGTGGGAGAGGCCGTGAAACCGGTGGGTGGCCACGCCGGTGTAGAGGTCCCACACAATGACGCCCTGCTGCCTGGCGGCTTCGGCCACGGCTTGGGCGGTCTCCACTTGGTAGGCGCGGTCCCCAGAGAAGAATGGGTCCAGGACGTCGGCGCAGAACTCATGATAGGGGTAGCCCAGCTCTGCCGTGAGGCGCATCCAGTTGTCGGGCTCCTCCCAGCGACGAGTGAGGAAGGCCCCGTTGACTCCGATGTCGAGGGTGACGCGGTCGGCCATCATGTCTCCTTGAGCACCGCTGATCGAGGCGGTCATGCTTGACGTTGGTTGATCAGGCGGCGGCGGTAGTGCTCGTCCTGCCGTCCTGCTATGCGGTCCACCTCGGCATGGGGAAGGAAACGCGGCCCACCGAGGGCATAGGTGCCCCAAAGGATGTCGAAGGCTTTGCAGGCCATGGCCGTAGTGGCCAGCACCTCGGCTGGTGAGTCGCCCAGGGCGATCAGGCCGTGGTTCTGGATCAGCACCACGCGGGGTGGCTGACCATGCTGCTTCAGGAATCGGCCCAGGGAGGCTCGGAACTCCTGCGCCAGGGTGACACCAGGGTCGCAGTAGGGCAGGTAGAGGGAAGCGGGGCCGCAACTGACGACCTCGTCGGGGAACAGCCGCCCCGAGACCGCCTCCTCGGCCATTCGGCTGCAGAGCACCCGGTTGACCGAAACTGGGTGAGTGTGCCCGACGAAGCGCGCCCCCGCCTCCCGGATGGCGATGGCATGGAGGAAAGTCTCCACACTCGGTCGGGGCGCGTCCGTCTCCATCTTGGCGGCCTGCAACGTCTCGGCCGCCAGCTCGTCGTCTGGGGGACGGCCGAGAGCCTCAAACAGAGGCTCGAAGGCGACCCGCACGAATCCGTCCGGCCCGATTTCGCGCAGCGAGTAGCCGCTCGCCTTGACCCAGAACGAGCCGTCGTCCTCTCGAGCGGCGGTGTTGCCCTCGCCCAGAATGACGTAGCCACGCTCGGGGTGGCCCAGCTGACGAGACATTTCCACCAGTGCTTCCAGACTTGCGGTCAACTTGCCCATAGGCGGCTCCGTTGGCTACGTTCGGCGCTGGACAGTATAGGCAGGCCCAAGGGGAGTGGCAACGGCGGCTGGGTGGCCCACCGGGCACGGCAACGACTGTGGCCGTTGGACGCCGCTAGCTCGCCGGTGCGACACTCCGGCATGTCCTCGCTAGAGTCAGTCGGGCATACTCGAGGTTCGCGGCCCGAGACACTGATTGGAGGGCATGACGGGACGGCCGGAGGAGGGAAGATGCAGCTGACTGAGAATGGCACAGTGGCAGACGCTCAGCGTCCGACGCGCCGCTCGCTCGGCCCTGGGGCGGTGGCGCTCTTCGCCGTCTATGTACTGCTGGCGCCGGCGGTTCTGTTTCTCACCTCGGGCGACTGGCGGTGGGGGATGGGCTGGGCTTACTCCATCACGGTCGTGGTTCTGTCCGTGGCCAGCCGAGGGGTCGCCTTCCTAGTGAATCGGGACCTGCTGGCTGAGCGAGCCCGGGGGGTTGGTGGAGAGGGCGTCAAGCCATGGGATCGCTTGCTCTCCCCCTTGACCGGCCTGGTTGGTCCGCTAGTGATCTGGGCGACGGCCGGGCTGGACCAGCGGCTCGGCTGGTCTGTGGATCTTGCCCTGGGGTTGCAGATCATGGCCCTGGCAGTCGTGGTCCTCAGTTACGGGGTGGGTACCTGGGCAATGGCCGTGAACCCGTTCCTGTCCGGTGGAGTGCGGATACAGGCCGAGCGGGGTCATAGGGTGGTGGACACGGGGCCCTACAGCTACGTTCGCCACCCCGGCTACGCCGCTGCGCTAATCTCGTACCTGGCCACACCGTTGGCGCTGGACTCGCTCTGGGGGCTGGCGCCGGGCCTGTTGACCGGTGCTCTTCTGGTGGTTCGGACGATTCTGGAGGACCAGACTCTGTCGGAAGAGCTGCCCGGGTACCGGCAGTACACCGAGAAGGTGCGTTACCGTCTGGTGCCCGGCGTGTGGTGACCGGCAGTGCCGCGCGGGCTTCGGGCGACAGTGGGCGGGCGGCGATAGGCGTGGATCTTGGCCTGGGGCAGGGAGGCACTCAGGGCGAGGCATCGCCTCTAGTCCTCCCTCGAGAAGCCCACGTCCGCACTGGCGGAGCTATAGCCTAGGCAGCGCTCCTAGGGGGCCTCTACCCCTCGCACCTTCGCCACTGTGGATCCACTTGGCAAGGATGCACCCCGGGCCCTGAAGGCTCAAAAGCGTTTTGACAGGGTGGGCCGCTGTGATATAATGCGGGCGCCCGCGGGCGTCTTGCTGGCGGCCGCGTGGCGTGCGCGCCAAGCGACGGAGCTAGTGGCGACTAGGGGGGGTGGGGCCTGGCCTCCCTCTCTTTTTGTGCGGTGGGGACGCTGGCGAGTGCTGCTTGATCCACGACAAGGATCTGGGCTTGGTGCTCGTTGGGGCCAATAGACCCAATTGGTTCAAGGAGGGCATGGAGTCATGCACGGTGTGGTAGGCGCTTCTGCCTTTGAGTCGACGGGGCTCTGGGCAGTAGTGGGGATAGCGCTGCTAGCGATGCTATACGCTGCTTTCCTCACCCGCCAGGTTCTTCGATGGGACAAAGGCACAGCTCGGATGCAGGAGATCTCGGACGCCATCAGCGAGGGCGCAAACGCATATCTGCGCCGGCAGTTCAGGGCCATCTTGTCCCTGATTGTGTTTCTCACGGTAGCCCTATACCTGACTGCCGCATTGGCCGACCGTGAAGCCTCCATCTCCATCGGTCGGGCGGCTGCCTTCCTGATGGGCTCTCTGTTCTCGGCCACAGTCGGCTTCCTGGGCATGAACATGGCGGTGCAGGGCAACGTCCGGGTGGCTTCGGCGGCCCGCACTAGCTTCCATGACGCGCTCAGGATCTCGTACCGTGCCGGTACCGTGACCGGCATGCTGACCGACGGCCTCGGTCTGCTGGGGGGCACCCTGATCTTCATTCTCTACGGTGCCAACGCCCCCGAGGTGCTGCTCGGGTTCGGTTTCGGAGGCACCCTACTGGCCCTGTTCATGCGCGTCGGCGGCGGAATATACACCAAGGCGGCTGACGTTGGGGCGGACCTGGTGGGCAAGGTTGAGCATGGCATCCCCGAGGATGACCCTCGAAACGCCGCCGTGATCGCCGACCTGGTAGGCGACAACGTAGGCGACTGCGCCGGCATGGCGGCAGATATCTTCGAGTCCTACGAAGTCACCATGGTGTCGGCGATGATCCTGGGTCTGGCGCTGTCTCCCGTAGGCGGGCCGGTGGACTTGCGCTGGATCGTGTTCCCCCTGCTGGTTCGGGGCATCGGTGTGGTTAGCTCGATCATTGGGACATACGCTGTGTCCTGGTGGCCGGTAGGCGAGGACGCCTTCAAGGCCATGGACTACAGCTACGACCTCTCCTCCGTCATTTCCACCGTGAGCTTCGGACTGCTGGCCCACTTCTACGTCGGCGACATGCGAGTCTTCTGGAGCACCGCGGCGGGTATCCTTCTCGCGGTGGGCTTCAACAAGTACACCAGCTACTTCACGCATCCCCATCGGACGCCAGTGCAGCGGATCGCGCACTCGGCCGAGACGGGCGCCGCGACGCTGCTGCTGCGTGGCATGGCTGTGGGGCTGGAGAGCTCGGTATGGGCCCTCATGATCATCGCCCTGACTATCTTTGCCTCCATCGTCATCTACGGTGGTGACCCCAATCCCACGTTCGTTCTCTATGGCGTAGCCATGGCCGGCATCGGTATGCTGACCCACACCGGTAACAACGTGTCCATGGATGTATTTGGGCCCATCTCTGACAACGCTCAGGGTATCACTGAGATGGCCGATCTGGACCCGCGGGCGCGCCAGATAATGACGGACCTCGACGCCGTGGGCAACACCACCAAGGCCATCACCAAGGGAATTGCCATCGCTTCGGCGGTGTTGGCAGCAGTTTCGCTGTTCGGGTCCTTTATCACCGACACCGCCATCATTCAGCGGGAGATGGTGGCTGCCGGCCAGTTGGCGGTGGATCAGGTGGTGCATGCTATTGACCTGGCAGATCCACGCGTCTTCGTGGGGCTGCTGGTAGGCGGGGCGGTGCCCTTCCTGTTCAGCTCGCTTGCCATCCTAGCCGTGGGCCGAGCGGCCGGCCTGGTGGTGAACGAGGTACGGCGCCAGTTCCGCATTCCGGGCCTGATGGAAGGAAAAGTCAAGCCCGAGTACGGCCGGGTGGTGGACATCGTCACCACCGCCGCTCAGCGTGAGCTGCTGAGCCTGGCGATCATTGCCATTTTCGTCCCGGTAGCGATTGGGTTCATCATGGGTGAGTGGGCACTGGGCGGCTTCAACGCCGGCATCATCGTGTCTGGCCAGCTTATGGCTGTGTTCCTGGCCAACACCGGTGGGGCGTGGGACAACGCTAAGAAGGTGATCGAGGATGGGCTGTTCGGCGGCAAGGGGACCCCTGAGCACGAGGCCTCGGTCATTGGTGACACGGTCGGGGATCCTTTGAAGGACACTGCCGGCCCGGCGCTGAACCCCATGATCAAGGTCGTGAACCTGGTGTCGCTGCTTATCCTGCCCATAATCGTGCGCGAGGGCGGGCGCTTCACCGCCATCACCGTGGTGATCTCGCTGGCCTGTCTGGCCCTGGTGGTGTGGGCGATCATGCGCAGCAAGCAGGAAGAGATGCCCGTCGTCGCCGAGGGCGCGCCAGTCGAGGCAGCTGTCGGCGGAGAGTGAGGCTTCACTCTCCACCATCTGCCAAGCCGATGACGATGAGGGAAAGGGCGGGGCCTGCAGGCCCCGCCCTTTCCTGCCTTCTCGATCAGTTGCTGTTGGGTCCTCTGGTGGGATGCTGTGTCGAGTGCTATAATCGCGCATCGCCATCGCGCCGCCGGTCGTGCCAGGAGGGAGCACTGCCGATGCCTCGAGACACCTTCGATCTTCAGCTAAGTGCTTTGCAGGATGCTCTGATGAGCATGGGCGGCATGGTAGACAGGGCCCTGGATCGGTCCGTGAAGGCTCTGGCTGAGAGGGACCTTGAGTTGGCTCGCCAGGTGATTGCCGATGATGCTCAGATCAACCGCGCCCAGCACGACATCGAGGAGCAGTGCATCGTCCTTCTGGCCACCCAGCAGCCTATGGCCAGGGACCTGCGGATCATTGTGGCCATTCTCAACATCGTGGTGGAGCTAGAGCGGATCGGCGACTATGCCGAGGGCATCGGCAAGATCGCCCTTCGCTTACTGGAGGAGCCGGAACTCAAGCCCCTCATTGATATACCCCGCATGGCTGCTGTGGCTCGGGAGCTCATAGGCGCGTCTCTGCGCTCCTTCGTGGCGCGGGATGCTGCCCTGGCGCGGATGGTGGCGGAGCGAGACGACGAGGTGGATGCTCTGACCGATCAGGTCTACCGGGAATTGCTCACTTACATGCTCGACGACCCCAAGACCATTGCGCGGGCCACACACCTCATGTGGGTGTCGCACAACCTGGAGCGCGCTGCCGATAGAGCCACCAACATCGCCGAGCGCGTGGTCCAGTTAGTCACCGGAGAGATCGAGGAGTTGAACCCTTGACGGCTGAACGAACTGCCCAACCTAGCGATCTGGCGCAGGCCCTGCACCTACTCTCGTGGTTGGACGAGGAACACCGACGCGATCGCGCTGAGATCGCCCGATTGCAGCAGCGTCTGGAGAGCCAGGCCACCGAGATCGGCGAGCAGGCACGCAGGATCCAAGACCTAGAAAGCCGCCTGGTAGCTGTTCAGGCACAACAAGTGCGCGTACCGGAGTTCGGTCGCCAGGCTGAGGCCCTGAAGCGCGAGTTCACCGGGATGATCGAGGCCCTCGAGGAGGAGCGGCGCCGAGGAGAGAGGGAAGCGGCCCGGTTGCGTATCGCCGATGTGGAGGCTCAAAGCCGGGCCTTAGCCGAACTGCGCAAACGGGTCGACCTTCTGCCCGAGCTGCAGGACCGGCTGGAGACGCGGCAGGCGGAGGACAGGCGGCTCTCCCAGGAGATCGTGGCTCTGCGCGAGAGGGTTACCGAGGTGTCCAAGGCCATCGGAGACTGGCCCATGCGGGCCGCGTATCTGGAGGAGCAGCGCATTCAGGACGCGAAGCGAATCGCTCAGCTGCAGCAGGAGGTGTCTGAGCTGTTCAAGCGGGTCGAGCCGTACCCCAGCCGGCTGGAGTTTCTCGAGGAGCAGATTCGCAAGGGTGCGGCTGACCTGGAAGAACTGCGCGGGACCATCCCGCAGATCAGCGAGAAGCATGCCGAGTTCGCCGGCAGGTATCTGCGCGACCATGCTGAAATCACTCGTCAGCTCACTGAGTGGGGGGAGAGGGTGCAGCAGTTTGAGCAGACCCTGGAGCGCTACTCCAGGGAGATGCGCACTTTCCGGGAAGCCCACGACGACACCCGTCGCTCGCTGGAGACTATAGCCCAGTTGGACGAGCGGCTGGCACGAGATGCTCACCAGATCGCCGAGGCCCAGCGAGTAGCTGAGGAACGCCAGCGGCGTGAGCTGGAGGAGTGGCAGGAGGAAGGCAACAAGCGCTGGTCCCGCCACGAGATGGAGTCCGCCCGGGCCATGGCGGACGTCCAGAACCGGCTGGACGACCTTGGCGAGCGCATCGCCAACCTGGCGGCCACTGTGGAGGCCATACATCCCGAGATCGAACGTCTGTGGCGGGCACTGGAGGTCGAGGCCGAGGCCTACCTCGAGGCGGCCCAGGAGCGCTTTGTGCTGGTGACCCGCCAGCGCGAGGGATAAGCGCCCTGTGGCCAGCGAGGCGCGATATCGGGTCGTCGCTACGGCCGGACACGTGGATCACGGCAAGTCCACGCTGGTGAAGGCTCTGACGGGAGTGGATCCGGACCGCCTCCGGGAGGAGCAGGAGCGCCAGATGACCATAGATCTGGGCTTCGGGTGGCTCGAGCTTCCGAGTGGCACGGTCGTCGGCATCGTGGATGTTCCTGGGCACCGCGACTTCGTCCACAACATGCTGGCAGGAGTGGGAGGCATAGACGCCGTCCTCCTTGTTGTGGCCGCCGACGAAGGCATCATGCCTCAGACCCGAGAGCACCTGGCTATCCTCGATCTCCTGCGGGTCGAGACCGGTCTGGTTGTCATAACCAAGGCGGACCTGGTGGATCTGGAGTGGCTGGAGCTCGTCCGGGAAGACGTGCGCGAAGGGCTAATGGGTAGCACCTTAGCCGGAGCTCCCATCCACGTGGTCAGCGCGACCACAGGAGCCGGCGTCGCGGAGTTGGTGGCCGCGCTTGACCGTACTCTGGCCCGGGTCTCCTGGGCGTCGGACGAGGGCCGCCCGCGCTTGCCCATTGACCGGGTGTTCACCCTGCGGGGTCACGGAACGGTGGTAACCGGGACGCTGACCGGGGGCACTCTTTCGGTGGGCGACCAGGCCACCATTCAGCCGTCTGGGGCCCGGGTGCGAGTGCGGGCACTGCAGACGCATGGGCGCTCGCTGGAGCGAGCCAGCCCCGGCAGTCGCACGGCAGCCAACGTAGTAGGTGTGCAGAAGGATGAGGTAGAGCGTGGGGAAGCCCTAGTAGTGGGCGGGTGGATGCACCCGAGCACCACTCTGGATGTCCAGGTTCGGCTGCTCCCACAGGCATCAAGGCCCGTGTCTCATGCCGATGAGGTCCACTTCTTCTGTACTACTTTCGACTGCGTGGCGCGCCTGCGCCTGCTGGAGGGTGACGTGTTGGCGCCGGGGGAGGAGCAGTGGGCACAAGTGCTGTGCAGCCGACCGGCTCCGCTTACCCACGGCGATCGGTTCATACTGCGCAGCCTGTCGCCCTCAGAGACCATCGGGGGCGGCACCATCGTGGATGCACACCCGGGCCGTCGTCACCGGCGGAGAGACCCCGAGGTGCTTGGCTGGCTGGCGGCGTTGCAGGCTGCGGACAAGGCCGGCCAGGCAGTACTGAAGCTACACCGGGCCGGGCTGATGACGGTGGAGGCGCTGGGAGCGGCACTGGACCTGACAGTGTCGCAGGCCGGTGAGTTGGCCCGCAGCCTGGTGAGTGACGGTCGGGCTGTCTTGGTTACCGACAGCGGGTCGCCGGAGTCGAGCGTGGTCGCGGAAGTCTCGGCTTGGGAGCGCATGACCGCGCAGGCTCTGGCGGAAGTCAGCCGATATCACGAGCAGCACCACCTGCGCCCCGGCATGCCGCGGGAAGAGCTAAGGCGCCGACTCCGACTGCGGCAAGCTCCCTTCGCCGCCGCCCTGGACCGTTGGCTGGCGACCGGGCAGCTTGCGACCGAGGGCGACCGGGTCAAGCTCCCTGAGTGGCAGGTGGTGATGACCTCGGAGGAACGGGCTCGGGCTGGGCGGTGGATCGCCCGCTTGCGCGAGGCGGGCGCCAGTGGCGTCACTCTCGCCGATCTGGGCGCCGACCCCGAGGACGACCTTCTGCATGCTCTGATGGCGCAGGGGGAGGTGCGCAGGCTGCCGGACGACGTGCTGATAGCCGGCGAAGTGTATGCCGCCGCCGTGAGGAAGGTCACAGACCTGCTTCGGGCCACCGGAGGGGCGACTGTGGCCGAGGTGCGCGACGCGCTCTCCAGCAACCGGCGGGCCACCCTAGCCCTGCTGGCGGATCTTGACGACGCCGGCATCACCCGCCGACAGGGCGACCTCCGCGTGCCTGGCCGCCGCTTTCCCAACCAGGAGGGCTGAGCTCCGGCGACGTGTCTGAAGGCGTGGGCCCACCGGGTGTAGCCGGCTGGGGCTGGGCATAGCCCCATAGGCATCGCGAGTGGCAGGAAGCGCGGATGCCGACCACACGTCTCTAGCATCCCAGACGGAGCCGGTCCGATCCCCGGAGTGTGCCCGCTCAGGCGGTTGGGGTCGCGACGCTCGCCTTCACAGCTCGGCGCCTATGGTCCTGAAGATGGCGTCGAGTTCCTCGTCCGAGTAGAAGTGGATGACCAACCGCCCTCCGCGGCGGCCACGCACTAAGTCCACCCTGGTCCCAAGCCTGGATCGCAGAGCCGCCACCAGAGACTCGTTCTCCGCTTCCACAACCGGATCATGAGCGTCTCGGCGCACACTGGGGCTTCGCCCGGGAGACTCGGACGCCAGCTGCCGCACCAGTTCCTCAGTCTGGCGGACGGAGAGTCCCCTACGACAGACCTCGGAAGCCACGGCGGTGGCATCGGTGGAGGGAGGGAGACCAAGGAGCGCGCGGGCGTGTCCCTCTGTGAGTCGGTCCTCGAGCAGGAGCTGAAGGACTGCCTCCGGGAGCTTGAGCAGCCTCAGCGAATTGGCCACCGCCGAACGGCTCTTGCCTACGCGCTCGGCCAGTTGCTCCTGCGTTAGGCCGAAGTTCTCCAGGAGTTCGTGGTAGGCGCGGGCCTCCTCGACCGGGTTCAGGTCCTCGCGCTGGAGGTTCTCGACCAGGGCAACCTCGAGTGACTCGCGTTCGTCCAGTTCGCGTACGATGGCGGGCAGTCGTTCCAGGCCTGCCAAGAGGGCAGCGCGCCAGCGGCGCTCGCCGGCCACCAGCCGATAGCAGGCACCATCCGGAGTCGGGCTAGGAAGTGGCGTCACGAGTACAGGCTGAAGGACGCCATGCTGCCTGATCGAGTCGGCCAGTTCCGCCAGCTTCTCGTCATCGAAGCCTCGCCGTGGTTGGTGCGGCCCTGGGCAGATGGCGGCAGTCGGTATCTCCTGAGAGGCATCGGCCGCCTGCGGCAGCAGGGCGGAGAGCCCTCGCCCCAGGGCCTTCCTTCGTTCAGGCATCCTGTGTCTCCCTGTGTGCTGGCACCCCTAGCCGCGCCAGCAGTTCCTCCGCCACCAGGGCATACGAGAGGGCCCCGGCGGAGCTTGGGGCATGGCCGAACACGCTGACCCCTCGGCTGGGAGCCTCGCTGAGTCGAACCGAACGCGGGATCGCCTCCCGGAACACGAGGCCGGGAAAGTAGCGCCGCACTTCCTGCACTACTTCGGCCGAGAGATTGGTGCGCGCATCGTACATGGTCATGAGGATGCCCACCACACGCATACCTCGGTTGAAGCGCAGTCGCACCGCCTCCAATGTCTCCATCAGGCGCGAGAGTCCCTCCAGGGGCAGGTATTCCGTCTGCACGGGGACCAGCACGCCGCTGGAAGCCGCCACGAGGGCATTGACGGTAAGCAGGCTGAGGCTGGGAGGGCAGTCGATCAGAGTGACGTCGTATTCGCGCTCCACCCCTTCGAGAGCTTCCTTAAGGCATGACTCCCTGCCCGGCAGGTTCACCAGCTCCACCTCTGCGCCCGCCAGGTCTGGCCCCGAGGGAAGAAGGCTCAGCCCGGACGTGGCGGTGGGCAGGATCACCTCCCGAGCGGTCACTCGGCCGGACAGAAGGTGATACACGTTCCGCTCTACCTGACGGGGGTCCACTCCCACGCTGCTCGTAGCGTTCGCCTGCGGATCGAAGTCCAGCAACAATGCGGAGAGCCCGAGGCGAGCCATGGCTGCGGAGAGGTTGACCGCCGTAGTGGTCTTGCCTACACCGCCCTTCTGGTTGGCTACGGCGACGATTCTACCTGCCGGCATATGGGAGACGCTGTCTCTCCAGCCAGGCCTCCACCTGTTCCCGCGAGGGGATGGCGGAGATGCCTGGACCCTCGACGGACATTGAGCCGGCTGCATTGCCGAACCCGGCGGCAGCGAATGGGTCGCCGGTCTCGTGCAGCCTGATGAAGAACGCGGCCGCGAACACATCGCCCGCGCCGGTGGGGTCTACCTCCTTTGCCTCCCGAGTGTCGAGGTGGTGGGCGGCTCCCCGAAGGTAGAGAGTGCAGCCACGATAGCCCCGGGTGACCACCGTCACAGGGCAGTGTCGCGCGTAGTACCCGATCAGGTCCGTCTCGTTGCCCACGTCCTCTTGGCTCAGTACCAGCGCCTGCGCCCTGGCCAGGCGGGCCGGCGCTGGCATCCATCGGGTTGGCCCGACTCTGCCCTCATGATCCCAGGTGCGCAGCCACCCCTGGGGGGTAAGGCCCAGAGTAGTGAGCCGGGGAAAGACGCCCGTGAACTCCTCGCTCACTTCGCGGGCCACCGGCCCCAGGTGGGCGATGTCGGGGTGGCGCCAGCCGGCCGGCAGGTGCGCCGGCGCCAGAGGCGTCGCCACCGAGAGAAGGCGCTGCTCGCGCCCCCTGGGCGTGTACACATTGTGAAACACAGTAGACTTAGCCGACTCCACCAGGACCAGGTCGCCCGGCCGAGTCAGCTCCTCCAGTGCTGGCGCCACCGATGGGGCAGCGGCTGTCAAGACCCGCACCCGGCAGCCCAGTCGAGCCGCCGTCACAGCTGAGTAGGTCGCGGTGCCCCCCAAAACGAAGCTGCCGTCGGCCACATCCTGGGTGACGTGACCGATGACGAGGTAAGTGAGCGCGGCCAAGTTGGCTAGCTGCGGACCGGGACTATGGTGACGCGGCGGTTCTCGTCCTCTCCCTGGCTTTCGGTCCTGACGCCGTCAAAGTCGCGGAGGGCGATGTGGACGATGCGCCTCTCTGCCGGGGGCATGGGTTCTAGTTCCTGCACCTTGCCAGTCTCGACGGCCATTTGCGCCATCCGCACAGCCAAGCGCCGGAGCGACTCCTCACGCTTCTTCCGGTAGTCATCCACGTCAACGATCAGGTTGATCCACTTGTGCAGCTGATGGCTAGCCATCATGCGAGTCAGGAACTGGAGGGCAGAGAGTGTCTCGCCCCGGCGGCCGATCAGGATTCCCAGGTTCCTGCCGACGATGTTCAGCCGGAGGGGCTGATCCTCCGTAGGCAGCTCAACCTGCACCCGAGCGCGGATGCCCATGCGCCGCACCATCTCTTGGAGCAGGCGCGCCGCGACGTCGGCTTCCTGATCGGGGGCAAGCTCCTCCGGTTCCTCCGGTTCCTCCTCGTTCTCAGGCGGCTTCTCCGCTTCACTGGCCAGAGTGGGCTCGACAGCCCGTCTCGGGTGCTGCCGAGGTGGCGCTGGTGCCCGTTTGGGCGTCACCCTCACGCGGGCTTGGCCAGGCCGGAACCCCAGGAGCGTCCGGGCGCCATCGGAGAGGATCTGTATGTCCACCTGATCCCGGCGAAGCTGCAGGTGTTCGAGTCCTTTCTGCACTGCCTCGTCTAGGGTGCGACCTACAACCTCAACTCCTTCGTCGCTTCCTACCATTTCGCGTTCTCTTCCTTGGTGTCTGGCGTGGCACTCTGGGCGATTCGGAGCCAGCCTCGCCCGCTGCGGGAACGGCTCCCTGTTGCTCATCTTCGGCTGCCTTCCCCGACGAAACCCCGGCCACAGCGCGTGTACCCATGCCACCAAGCAGATACTGCTGTATCATGGTAAACACATTGTTTGTGACCCAATACAGCGCCAGTCCAGATGGGAACGTAAGGGCGAAGAAGCCGAACATAAAGGGCATGAACATCATGGCGCTGTTCATGGCCCCCTGGCTCTGGCCGGAGGAGGGCGGGGACATCAGCTTCTGCGTCACCAACTGAGTCACCACGGTCAGGATCGGGAGCACCAGGTAAGCGGCCAGGTGACCCCACCCGGCCCAGGCCGACCCACCGGGCCACAACCATTGGGTGCCGACCTGGGTATTGGGGAAGGACAGGTCCGGAATCCACAGGAAGCCACCGGTGAGCAGCCCGGCATTGGCGAGGCTGATCAGGGCTTGGTAGAGGCCGATCCAGACTGGCAACTGGATGAGAGAGGGAAGGCACCCCCCCATGGGGTTGACGCCCGCCTCGCGGTACAGATTCATCTGCTCCTGGGCCAGTTTCTCCTTATTCCCGGCGTACTTCTTCTGCAGAGCCTGCAGCTGAGGCTGCAGTTCCTGCATCTTCTTCGTGGATTCCGTCTGCCGGATGGCGAGAGGCAGGGTGATGAGCTTGATGATGAGGGTGAAAGCAACAATAGCGAAACCCCAGGCATAGGGGATGCCCACAGCCGCCAGGCTCTGGGCGATAAACCTCAGCGCCTCCGAAAGCGGCCCAACAACGAGCGTCTGCCACATATGGCTATGAGTCCTCCAGCGACCTGCACGGTCGGGACAGTACTACGGCACCGGATCGTATCCCCCCGGGTTCCACGGATGACAGCGACTTAGCCGCTTCAGCGCCAGGCTGGTGCCTCGCCATGGGCCGTAACGGGTGATGGCCTGCTCGGCGTACAGGGAGCAGCTCGGGTAGAATCGGCACGAAGGCGGTAGGGCAGGGCTCACGAAGCGCCGGTAGAGCGCTATAAGATTGAGAAGAAGCGCTCGGCTAGCTCCCGTCACCCAAGATGCCGGCCTGGCGTGCGAGGGCCTCCAGGGACTGTCTGATCTCATGATAGCTCGAGCCAACCGCTTTCCTTGTCGCGATAGCGACCACGTCAAAGCCGCCCGCCATGTCCGCGCACAGCTGTCTCGATGCC
Source organism: Anaerolineae bacterium (assembly GCA_013178015.1). NCBI lineage: Bacteria > Bacillati > Chloroflexota > Anaerolineae > Anaerolineae bacterium. The sequence continues at coordinate 4,158 of JABLXR010000034.1, read as the reverse complement.
TCTCTAAGGAGGCGCCGCACGCGGTTTCGCACTACTGCCTTTCCCAGTCGTCTACTGGTGATGAACCCGAATCGTGTGACTTCGAGGCCGTTGGGCCTCACCAATAGAACCAGGCGCGCATCCCTGTAGGCCTTTCCCGTCTGGCGCACCCGGTTGAAGTCCACTGCGCTGGTTATGCGCCGTGAACGGTGCACGCTCAGACTGAGTTGCGAGAGGGCCCCACAGTGAGCCGATATCTGCCCTTGAGTCTCCTGGCCTTGAGGACCCTGCGGCCCCCTTGAGTCGTCATGCGGCTTCTGAACCCGTGTCGCCGCAAGCGACGACGCGTCTTGGGCTGGTAGGTGCGCTTTGGCATGCGATTCCTCGATCCGAAGTGCGTATAGACCGAAACATTATAGCGCGGTGGGCAGGTTGGTGCAAAGCAGGTCGCTCAGTGGAGGGCGAGCGCAGGCAGTGGGCCTGAGGCGCTTGTCACCGAGCCGTGAGTGGTCCCAGGCGCGGGCGTGCGCTTGCCCGTCGAGCAGCGGGGCGGCAGAGAGGCGGACGGCTATGGCCTGGTCAGGGCTCAGGCACCATCTCCAGAAGCTCCTCGAAGGTGGATATGCCCCGCGCCGCGGCCACGAACTCCCTCAGGCTTCCAGACTGAGCGCGGAGCTTTCGCAGCCGAGGCAGGATGGGGTCGTCGGCCGGGGCTGCAGGACCAGTGCGGTAGGAACCGTGGAAGGCAAAGTAGGCCTGATTGAGCCGTCGAATGAAATGACCGTGCTCCACGAAGAGAACTCTGCGTTCCTCCATATACCGCTCGGCCTCCTCCACCTGGCCCTGGGCCAACAGCTCGTCCACCCGCTCCCGCGTCAGGCGCATCTCACGCCCGAAATCGAACGTGGACTCTGCCTTCGCCCCTGGAGGGAGCTCGCTACCATCCCACTGTCTGGAGTCATGGATCTGCTCGCGTGCCAACTCGGGATAGAAGCGGCGCATGGCGAGTGCGCCCAACTCGTCTCCGAGGATGGTGGCCAGCGTCTCGTTGATCGCGGTCATCTCGGGACTGTCGTAGTAGGCACGACCAACGGGGAAGGCGACCAGGTATACGTGGGCCCATTCGTGCGCTATTGTAGAGAGTATCCACTCCAGTCCAGCCGCATCTACGAGCATGGCAGGCCAGGTAGAGAAACCTCCGGTGCCCGCCACCAGGGCGCTGGTGTTGGGCAGGCCTGCCTCGAGGGCAGCCTCGATCGCTTCGCGCTCGCTGAGGGTTGTCTCGGGCTCAAGGTAGACCCCCATGCGCAAGCGGATCTCGTCCCGAGGAGATAGCACCAAGTAGGCGGGAGGCTCGACGAAGTCGAAGGCCGGTGGCGGCAATGGGGTGCCGAGCCAACCTAGACCCTCGTCGGCGATTACGGCCGACACCTGCGTCTCCAGGATGCGCTCCACTTGCAGCCGGCGCTCCTGCTGAGCAGCCCGTAACGCTGCAATCTGCCGCTCTAGGGAAGCTATGGTCGCCGAAGCGGCTGCCGAGCCCCCCTCCAAGGCTGCTGTCCGCTCGCACTCCCGCTGCAGGCGCGCCAGGATCTGTGCCACCTCAAGGTACTGGAGCACCAGCATCTGGGCGCTGGGCCCCTCGGCGACCACCGTGGGCACGGTTATACGCCCAGCCAGCTCTACCGGTACGGCCCGCAGCTCCCAGCGTACCAGGTCAAACTCCCGCGAGCCAACCACCTCTCGGACGCGCTCTGCGTAGCTGGGCTCGGCGCTGCTCCCGAGAGCGCAAGAAGCCAGCAGGAGCGACGCCAGAGCTAATGCGGCTGCCAAGAACGCCCGGAAGCCGGATATCCTGTATACCAACCGCCGGCGCCGGGAACTGCAGCTAATCAGCCTCACTTGTGCACCGCGATCACTCTCATGCGACTACTGCGCTACCTCTCCTGCCCAGATTCTAGCCTGCGACGGAGGATCAGGCCCATTTGCGAGACCTCCGGACCGAGGCACAGGGTGTGATCATTGATCCCAGTCAGGTCCTGCGCTGCGCCGACGACGAACGACATGCCGACTGGCCGTGGAGGCAGTGCCGCTGGCCCTGGGAGGCTCTGCGCGCTGCCCCTCGGGAACGGGCCGGCTCCGGCAGAGGCCTCGGGCCTGCTTCTCGAGAGAGACCCAGCGAGCTGACGACTTCGCAGCGACAGCTTTGCCCCGTCGGCCTGCTACGGCCGGCGAATCACCAGAGCCCCGATGGCCTGGCCGGTCTGGATCTCCGCCCTGACGGAAGCTGCCGCGTAGCCCGGGGTCACGTACTCGTCCTCGTCGTCCTCGCCGACCAGAGCCAGGTCGCCCTCGACCCTGGTAGTGGCGAGGCCGGTGTCAGCGGCCACGCGGGCCTCGATACCAGCAGGCAGCACCACCTCGGTCCGACCGATCCCGCCGGTGATGCGCGCCCTCAGGGTGGGGACCGCCGGGAGGGTGACCAGGCACTCGCCCACACCAACCGAGACCTCAAGCGAGCGAACCTGGAGGCCGCTCAGATCCAGGCGGCACTGCCCTGCGCCCAGGTCCAGGTCAAGGTCCAGGGGCACGCCCGAAGTCAGGACCAGGTCCCACTCAGGGAGCGGGCTTATGGGCCAGAGCGACGCGACCTCGCCGGAACGGGTAAGAGAAAGGCGAGCGCTTTTCTCGGCTATCTCGAGGGTGGCTGCTAGGTCCTGCCCGGGATCGGGCGTGATGGCTCCGCCCAGTAGAGTAGCCGGCTCAGTGGACTCCTGGATGAGCACGGTGGCGGCGCCAGGGCTCAGAGAGACTGAGGCAGCGCCGGCATCATCCAGGACGTACGCCACCGACCGCGACGGGCGCCCCACCGCAGTCTCTGCCTCTCGGGCAGATACCCAGATACCTGCCGCGACCAGGGCGACGCCGAGCGCCGCCGAGAGCAACAGGCGCAGGTAGGTGGTCCGCCCCACGGCGAGATCGAGCCCGAGAGCCACGACGACCAGCGGCCATGCGCGTGAGATCACTGGCAGGACGGGCCAGGCGACCAGCCCAGTCTGTCGGGCCAGCAGCGCTGCCCCGACCACGGTGACCACCACGGCAGTGGCCATCCTGCGGTTCTCCGCCGCCAGGTTGATGCCGATGGACAACACCAGGATCGGTAGGGCGAGAAGGATGATTCGCCACAGGTCCCATTCCTCGCCGCTGGCGTTCACGAGGAGAGCGGCCACTCCGATCAGTATGAGGAAGACAGGCAGGAAGATGTCCGTGCCCCGCTGGCGCGGCCTGGTGCTCATACCTCACCTCCGACGTCGCTACTGACCCGGTCATGGCACCGGTTACGCTACCACGGTGCTCCCTGCATCATAGCGCGAGCGGGCTGCTGTGGCGACCCGGATGCAGGCGGGGTGGTGTGGCTCCCGGGCAGCGCCGCAGCGCCGCCGCAGGCGGCGTGCGGCGGAGGCCGCGGACGGGCGCCGGAGCCAGAACCCATGCAGAGCATGAGAGCTTACGGGGGGTATTACCGTGCAGGAGGGTTGGCCAACGGCTCTCAGGGCAGGCTCTTTGGCTGGCTGCGAGGACATGGTGGTGGCGTCCAAGTCCCTTCTGAGGGGTCAACACCCCCAGACGCGGCGGTGGCTTGCAGGCAGGGCGCGCGTGGAGACCCGTACTCCTCGATAGCAGTGGTTCTGGCATGCAGTCGAGGCTTGCTCTCAGGGTGTCAGCGCAGCGAAGGCCCTTGGCGGCAGTGGTAGTCGGAATCCGCCCCCCCGATCTGGAGCCGTCACGCGCCCAGGTTGACAATCGTGGTGGGCGCTGATAGCCTTCTTTTCACCTCCAAGCGACCCTGTAGAGGCGCGACGCGGCATCGTGTGCCGCCGAAGTCCTCCAGGGTCGCCCGCCTTTTCCGGGGCGGGGCGGTCTGCAAGGGGAGCTTCAGTGTCTGCGAGCAAGAGCCAGTACCCATACGTGCCGGCTGGTTGTGCCACTGGCGGCGTGCTGGACGAATCAGGGGGGATGGTGCCGGGCCAGGTGATCGGCGACCTGATGGCGGCCATGCACGACCGAAGCAATGGGCTGGGAGGAGGCTTCGCCGCCTATGGCATCTACCCCGAGATGGCCGATTCCTATGCCATTCACGTTATCTACGACCGCGACGACCACCGCAGCGCAGTGGAG
>JABLXR010000033.1 GCA_013178015.1 Anaerolineae bacterium | reverse complement strand
GTCTGCGAGCAAGAGCCAGTACCCATACGTGCCGGCTGGTTGTGCCACTGGCGGCGTGCTGGACGAATCAGGGGGGATGGTGCCGGGCCAGGTGATCGGCGACCTGATGGCGGCCATGCACGACCGCAGCAATGGGCTGGGAGGAGGCTTCGCCGCCTATGGCATCTACCCCGAGATGGCCGATTCCTATGCCATTCACGTTATCTACGACCGCGACGACCACCGCAGCGCAGTGGAGCAGCTCCTGTCTGCGGCCACCTTCCTCGTGCGCAGCGAGCGCATCTACACCCGACCTACTCCCGGGATCGGGGTGGCTCCGGACATGTGGCGGTACTTCGTCCAGGTGCCTCCGGCGAACCTGGGAGGGCTCTCGGAAGAAGATTACGTGGTCCGCCTGGTGATGCGGGTGAACATGGAGCTGCCGGGCTCGTGGGTGGTGTCGTGCGGGAAGAACCTGGGGGTGTTCAAGGGGGTAGGCTACCCGGAGGACATCGCCAACTTCTTCCGCCTGGAGGAGTACCGGGCCTATCAGTGGATCGGGCATGGTCGATTTCCCACCAACACCGTAGCCTGGTGGGGCGGCGCCCACCCGTTCAGCCTGCTCGAGTGGTCGGTGGTGCACAACGGCGAGATATCCTCTTACGGCATCAACCGCCGCTACGTGGAGATGTTCGGCTACCGGTGCACTCTGCGGACGGACACCGAGGTGCTCGTCTACCTGGTGGACTTGCTGGTACGTCGACACCGACTCCCGTGGCGCCTACTCTACGCCATCCTGGCGCCTCCATTCTGGGAGCAGATCGAGCGCATGTCGGACCCGGACCGAAGGGAGTTGTACACCGCTCTTCGTCAGGTGTACGGAAGCGCGATGGCCAACGGTCCCTTCAGTATCATCATTGGGCACAGCCGTGGAATGATCGGGCTTACCGACCGGGCCAAGCTTCGCCCTCTGATGGCGGCCCGCGAGGGATTCAGGTTCTACCTCGCCTCGGAGGAGTCGGCCATCAGGTCCGTGGCGCCGAACCTGGACTGCATATGGGCTCCTAAGGCCGGCTTCCCGGCGGAGGGGCGGCTTCTCTCTCAGGGGGTGTCCGCTTGAGGAACTACCTCCTGCCCGACTTCCTGGTGCAGGTCGGCGAGGGGTGCAGTGCATGCGGGCGCTGCGCTCGGGAGTGCTCCTTCGGCGTGATCTCCATGGAGTCAGGAAGGCCGGTGGCGCGTCACTCCCGCTGCGTGGCCTGCGCGCGATGCGTCACCTTCTGTCCTACGGGTGCGCTCAGGGTAGTACCGAACCAGGTGGCACACCGGCATAACCCGTACTGGTCGGTCTCCCTCCGCCACGACCTGATGCGACAGGCTCAGACTGGCGGCATGTTACTGGCGGGGGCTGGCAACGACCTGGCCTATCAGTCCATCTGGGACCACCTGCTTCTGGACGCTAGCCAGGTCACCAACCCCTCCATCGATCCCCTGCGTGAGCCCATGGAGGTAGTCACCTTCCTGGGCGCCAAGCCTTCCGCCCTGCAGGTGGAGGCGAGGCCTGAGGGTACGCTTCGACTGGCGCACCCCCTGCCCCCGCAGATCCGGCTGGAGGTCCCCATCCTGCTGGGGGCGATGTCCCTGGGCGCCGTGAACCTGAACGTGCACCGAATCCTAGCGCGCGCCGCGCAGGAGACGGGCACCCTGTGGAACTGCGGGGAGGGCGGACTGCACGAGGAGCTGTACGAGTTCGGGCCCAGCACTGTGGTGCAAGTGGCATCCGGGCGGTTCGGGGTTCACCCACGGTACCTAGAGCGGGCAGCGGCAGTGGAGATCAAGATGGGTCAGGGCGCCAAGCCCGGGATCGGGGGTCATTTGCCGGGGGAGAAGGTGACGGCGGAGATCGCCGCCACCCGCATGATCCCCGAGGGTGCCGATGCGCTCTCGCCAGCTCCGCACCACGACATCTACTCCATAGAAGACCTGGCCCAGCTGGTGGGCGCGGTCAAGCAGGCTACCGGCTTTGCCAAGCCGGTGGGAGTGAAGATTGCGGCGGTGCACCACGTGGCCGCCATCGCCAGCGGTGCCGTCCGGGCCGGTGCCGACTTCGTTACTGTAGATGGGTTCCGGGGTGGGACGGGGGCGGCGCCCAAGGTGGTGCGCAACCACATGGGAATACCGCTGGAGCTGGCCCTGGCAGCCGTGGACGATCGGCTGCGAGAGGAGGGGATTCGCAACGAGGTCACCCTGGTCGCGTCAGGCGGCATCCGTTCCAGTGGGGACATGGTCAAAGCTCTGGCTTTGGGGGCAGACGCGGTGGCGGTGGGCACAGCAGCGCTGGTGAGCCTGGGGTGCACGTTGTGCCAGGCGTGCCACACCGGGCGCTGCGCCTGGGGGCTCACCACCCAGGACCCGAAGCTGGCGGCGCGGCAGGACCTGGAGGAGGGGGTGGAGCGCGTGGGCAACCTGATCCGGGCCTGGGCCACGGAGCTACGCGAGGTGCTAGGCGCCCTGGGCATCAATGCCGTGGAGAGCCTGCGGGGGAATCGGGAACGCCTCAGGGCGGTGGGACTGGATGCAGAGACACTGGCTGTCCTTGGGGTGCAGGCGGCCGGGCGCGAGTGACGCTCACCAGGGGGGAACGACTGTGCTAACTGTCAGCGCTCGCGGACTGGATCATGTCTCTCTGAACCGGCTGCTGGCGGAGGCGGCGGCGGCTGGGGAGCGGGCAGTGCGGGTGACTGAGGTATTGGGCCACCGCTACATCGGAACCGGGCTCGGGGGAGAGCTCAGCCTCACCCTGGAAGGGACACCAGGCGAAGACCTGGGTGCCTTCATGGATGGTCCGACCGTTCGGGTGCTGGGCAATGCCCAGAACGCGGTGGGCAATACGATGAACTCAGGCCTGATCGCCATCCATGGATCGGCGGGCGACATCTTGGGTCATAGCTTGCGGGGTGGGCGCATCTGGGTGCGCGGCGATGTGGGCTACCGAGTGGGAATCCACATGAAGGCGCAGCCGGGCAACGGACCGGCGATCGTGGTGGGTGGTGCTGCCGGGGACTTCCTGGGGGAGTACATGGCCGGCGGCGTTCTGATCGTGCTGGGGCTGACCGACCAGGGGCGGCAGAGACCAGTAGGCAACTGGCTGGGCACGGGCATGCACGGGGGGACGATCTACGTGCGCGGCTCCGTGCCTGAGCACCGGCTTGGGAAGGGAGCAGGGAGAGAGGAGCTCACCGATGCCGACCGGGAGGAGCTGCGCCGCCATCTGGAGCCGTATTGCTGGGAGTTCTGCCTCGATCCGGACAGCCTGGTCTCAGACAGTTACACCAAGCTGGTTCCCCTCACTTATCGACCTTACGGACGCCTTTACGTCAGCACAGTGGGAGAGTGCTAAGCCGCCGGCTCGGGGAGCTAGGGTTGATCGCAAAGCCGATCTGGTGCACCATGGGATGTGGCTGGAAGGCACCAAGGAGGACAGCGGCATGCTCAAGTACGGAGACCCGGCACCTGATTTCACGCTGACGTCGGATAGAGGGGAGCAGGTCAGCCTGTCGGACTTCCGCGGGCAGAAGGTGGTGGTGTACTTCTTCCCCAAGGCGGGCACCTCGGGGTGCACGCGTCAAGCCTGCTCCATACGCGACCTCTACCCGCGGATTCAGGTTCAGGCCACCGTGGTGATCGGCATCAGCCCCGATTCGCCGGAGGAGCTGGCTCGCTTCCGGCAGCGTCACAACCTTCCCTTCGTCCTGCTGTCGGACCCAGACCATCGGGTGGCCATGGCGTATGACGCCTGGGGGCGGAAGAAGGCGTTCGGACGGGAGACCGAGGGCATCATCCGCAGCCACTTCGCGGTGGACGAGGAGGGTCGGATTCTTCGCGCCGAATGGAGTGTGCGACCGGACGAGACTGCCACCATGGCTGTGGCACTGGACCAACCCTAGGTATAGGGCCACAGGCCACAGTCGATACTATGCTGCTTCTGCCCGCGGCTCGCTGACGGTCACCTCTGGCTGGCAGCTCATTCGGGCAGCACGACCTCGCAGCTAGGGGCTTCGTGGTGACCGCAATCTTGTCGCCAGCGAAACCCTCGGCGAGCTACCAGTTCCTCCGCCTCGGCCGGGCCCCAGGTGCCGCACTCGTACTGGATCGGCTGCCTGTCATGATCCGTCTCCCATGCCTCCAGGATTGGTTCAACCAGAGCCCAAGACTGCTCAATCTCGTCGCTTCGGGCGAAGAGCGAGGGATCCCCAGCGATGGCATCCAGGAGCAGGCGCTCGTACGCATCCGCCAGCGCTCTTTCGCCGAACTCTGACTCATAGTGGAACTCCATGTCAACCGGCGAGGTCTGCATCCCGGCGCCGGGAGCCTTGGTCTGGAAGTGCAGGTGGATGCCTTCGTCAGGCTGGATGCAGAGGGTAAGCCGGTTGGGCGCAGACCGTCGGCCGGGAAGGAAGAGGTGAGGCACATCGCGGAACTCGAGGATGAGCTCGGTGACCTTCTTGGCCAGGCGCTTGCCCGTGCGGAGGTAGAAGGGAACGCCCTGCCAGCGCCAGTTCTCCACACAAAGCTGGGCGGCCACGAAGGTGGGTGTGCGGGAATCGGGGGCAACGCCGCTCTCCTCCCTATACCCCTGGTATTGTCCCAGGACCACCTCGTCCAGGGAGACGGGTCGCACGGCATTCAGTACCTTGGCTTTCTCGTCACGCAGCAGCTTGGCGTCTAGCCGGGTGGGAGGCTCCATGGCCAGGAGCGACAGCAGTTGGAGAAGGTGATTCTGGAGCATGTCTCTCACCACTCCGGCCCGGTCGTAGTACTGGCCTCGGCCTTCGACGCCCAGGTTCTCCGCCGCGGTGATCTGAACGTTGGCGATGTAGTTGCGGTTCCAGAGGGGCTCGAAGATGGCATTGGCGAAGCGGAACGCCAGGATGTTCTGTACCGTCTCCTTGCCTAGGTAGTGGTCGATACGAAAGACGCTTTCCTCAGGGAAGACGGCGTGGAGGCGCCGGTTGAGCGCGCGCGCCCCCTCGAGGTCATGGCCAAAGGGCTTCTCGACCACGATGGCGGTCCACCCGCTAGGATGTCGGTTGAGCCCAGCTTCGCCCAGGCGCTCGGCTATGGTCCCGAATGCCACCGGCGGAGTGGCGAGATAGTACAGGTATCCGCCCGACTCGGGGCACTCCTCTCTGGCCTGGCCAAGTATCGCGGATAGCTTCCGGTAGGTGTCCGGATCGTCGTAGTCGCCCGAGAGGTACGAGTGTCTGGCGGAGAACTCCGGCCAGCTATCGCAGATGTCGGGTCTGAGCCGGGCATATTCCTCCACGCCGCGCAGCAGCTGCTCCCGAAACTCGTCGTCAGATAGCGGTGTGCGTGCCACTCCTATCAGGCGGCAGAAGCGCGGGATTTGGCCTGCACAGCGGAGACTGTGAAGCGCGGGGATGATCTTGCGCCGAGTAAGGTCTCCGGAGGCTCCGAAGACTACTATCGCCGTCGGCTCAGCGCGCTCTTCGGAAAGAGACATCGGCTGCCATCTCCTTGCTAGCGCTCATGACGGAACGCGAGGACCGACCCCGGAACGGCAGTCGTTGGCCTCGCATGAGGCCTGGCGCCCCGCTGGGGTGAGCGCGGCGGGGCGCATGCTACTCTGGGGTCCTGATGGCATGGCCTCCGAACTGGCTGCGCATCACCGCCAGCAGCTTGGCGGCATAGCTTTCGTCCTGCCTGCTGACGAACCGCATGAGCAGTGACAGCGTGATCACCGGCGCGGGTACGTCCAGATCAATAGCCTCCTTGACGGTCCAGCGGCCCTCGCCCGAGTCCGCTACCCACCCGCGAACGGCGTCCAACTCCTGGCCCTCAGCCAGGCCTTCCTCGATCAGGCTCAGCAGCCAGGATCTGACCACACTACCGTGACCCCAGATGCCGGCGATCTGGCGGAGGTCGAGGTCGAAGTCGCTCTTGGCATGCAGCAACTCAAAGCCCTCGGCGTAAGCCTGCATCATGCCGTACTCGATGCCGTTGTGCACCATCTTGACGAAGTGCCCGGCACCGCTTGGGCCTACGTGACCCCAGCCCCGATCGGGCGCCGGTGCCAATGTCTCCAATGCCGGCCTAAGCCTCACGACGGCAGCCTGCGGGCCGCCGACCATGAGGCTGTAGCCGTTCTCCAGGCCCCAGACGCCGCCACTGGTGCCCACGTCCACCAGGTCCAGCCCGGCGCGGGCCAATCTGCTCGCGCGGCGGATGGTGTCCTTGTAGTTGGAGTTGCCGCCGTCCACGACCATGTCGCCAGGGGCGAACACCTGGAGCAGGTCGTCTATCGTGTCTTCGGTAGGGGTGCCTGCGGGGACCATAACCCAAGCGATCCTTGGCGGGCTCAGGCGATCGGAGAGCTCGCTGTAAGTCCGGGCCGCCTCCACGTTGGGCTCAGCGGCGGCCAGCTCCAGAGCCCTCTCGGTGGTACGGTTGTAGGCTACGATGTGGTGCCCCGCCCGCGCCAGGCGGAGGGCGATGTTCCTGCCCATTCGTCCGAGGCCAACAATGCCCAGTTCCATGCCATGACTCCCGACTACGGTGCTGACTAACCCGGGGCTGCCGGTGCATGTCGGTAGTGTAGCCGCAGAGCGGTGGGCGGTCTAGTTGGGTGGAGTCCGGGGCGAGATGGGCGGGCGTGGCAGGCTCAAGGGAAGCTCAGTGGGGAGCAGGTCCTCGGCCGGGGTCAAGATCGCCGTGCTCCGCCAACAGCTCCGGGTCTACCTTCTCCAAGGCTTCCTCGGGCGCCAGAGTGGACCGGGCGAAGATCTGGCGCACCGAATGGCGTGAGTAGATGGCATACACCTTGCGAGTGGTGCTGATGTCGGAGTGCCCGAGTATTTCCTGGATTGCCTCCAGCGGTGCCCCTTCGTCCAGCATTTGTCGGGCGCGGAAGTGGCGGAAATCGTGGGGAGATACCTCCAAGTTGTAGGCGCGGGCGGCGAGCTTGACCGTCCGCCAGATGCTAACCTTGCTGAGCCGGGAGCCGTAGTCTCGGCCATGAGAGATGAAAAGGGGCTGAAAGGCGTCGTTTCGTTCTGTCACATAGTCTTGGATTGCCCTACACGCCAGCCTTGTGAGATAGACGAACCTCTGCTTGCCACCCTTGCCCACAACCACAACCTCTGACTGCCGCCCGTCAGCGACATCACGACGGTCAAGGGAGGTAACTTCAGCGATGCGGCCTGCTGATGAGTAGAGGGTGTGGACTATGGCGCGGCTGCGCAGAACCCGGAGACGGCCAAGCCTCGCTTGCTGTCCCTCCCCCGAAGGAAGCGGCATCTGGTCGTAGTGCCTAATCACCAGCGGCAGGGCCGGGTCCGGAACGGGGGCGGGGTAAGGGTCCCCGCGCCTGGGGCGGCGGAGTCGGGCTTTGGCCTTGTCCAGGGAGAAAGACGCCGGTAGCAGGTCATGGGTCAGGAGGTAGTCGAGGAAAGCGAGGGCGGCTGCCATGTAGGTGCGCACGGTGAAGCGGGAGTAACCTCGGTTCAGAAGATAGCCCTGGAACGAGGCGAGGACATCAGTGTCCAGCGACGACAAGCGAAGGAGTGGGGTTTCTACAGCTTGGTGCTGAGAGAGAAAGGTGACCAGCGCATGGAGCCCGCTGGAGTAGGTGCGCAGGGTGTTCGGTTCCTGTTGCAGGGTATCGAGGTAGGCCTGGATTGCCCCATTCAGTTCATCGTCGGGGTTGCCTCTGCCGGGCCCTGAAGGCATTGACGTCTCCTAGGACATCCCTCGCTGCGGGGCGTGCGGGCTACAGGTGCCGCAAGTGCCATGCCAGTGACACCGCGACCAGCCATCGCCGGTCGAGCTGCCATCACCCCAGCACGCCTGATCCGCAGACCGAGGGCTCCCCGCCGCCCCTGGAGACCTTCGATCTCCCCCGCCTGCTATCGTTGTGGAATCCAACCTGCTACTGCTGCACCTTGGGAAGACAGCAGCAATCGTGTAAACTAGGAATAGCAGGTCGGCAGGTACTCGTCGGCTGCGGCAGGTGTGGCCGGCCCGACTGCTGCTGAGGGCAGCGACGGGGGAGGACTGGGCTGTCTCCTGTCTCGCACATCGGTATCAGGGGGTGCAGATGCTTCGGTACGTGGTCCGCCGCCTAACCTATATGGTAGTGACTCTGTTTGCCGTCTCCGTGATCTCGTTCATCATCATTCAGCTGCCGCCGGGCGACTTCGTCACGTCCTACGTGGCACAGCTTGCGGCCATGGGCGAGCTGGTGGACCAGTCGGAGGTTGACGCTCTTCGAGCGAGGTACGGCTTGGGCCAGCCCATCTACATGCAGTATGCCAAGTGGATGGGGGGCGTGCTCAAGGGCGACCTCGGTCGTTCTCTGCAGTGGAACAAACCTGTGGCCACGTTGATCAAAGACCGACTGCCCTGGAGCTTCAGCATTTCGCTGGTGTCCTTCATCTTCGTGTGGGTAGTAGGGCTGCCCATTGGAGTCTACTCCGCCACCAACCAGTACTCGCCCCCGGACTATCTGGCTACCTTCTTAGGGTTCGTGGGCCTGGCTGTCCCCAACTTCCTGCTCGCCCTGCTGGCCCTCTGGATCTACTTCAACTCCACTGGAGAAGTGATAGTGGGCCTGTTCTCCCCCGAGTACATCATGGCGCCATGGAGTTTCGGCAAGGTGGCGGACCTCCTGAAGCACCTGTGGATTCCGGCCCTCATCACGGGAACGGCGGGTACGGCCGGGCTCATCCGCACCATGCGCGCTAACCTCCTGGACGAGATCCGCAAGCCATACGTCTTGACGGCGCGGGCCAAAGGCCTCACCGAGAGGCGGCTCCTGTATAAGTATCCTTTCCGGGTGGCGATGATTCCGGCGGTATCCACCATTGGCTGGGTGCTGCCAGGGCTGTTCGCCGGTGAGCTGCTTACGTCGTTCGTGCTAGGCATACCCACGCTGTCTCCGATCTTCCTCGGCGCGCTGCTGAACCAGGACATGTTCCTGGCCGGAAGCATTGTTCTCATCCTGAGTGCTCTAACGGTTGTGGGCACCCTGATATCCGATCTGCTGCTGGCAGTGGTTGACCCGAGGATAAAGGAGTCGGTGTAGGAAGATGGCAGACCTAGAGATCCGGGCCGAAGACGGGCAAGCGATCGAGACGGTGGAAACCGAGGCGGCGGAGTCCATCTTCGTTGCCTCTCAGTGGAAGCTTGTCTGGTGGCGCTTCCGGAAGCACAGGCTGGCGGTGATCTCCGCCGTGGTGCTCGGCATCATGTACACGATGGTCGTCTTTGCCGAGTTCTTCTCTCCTTACAACGCCACCCAGAGCGACAAGCGGTTCATCTACGCGCCGCCCCAGAAGCTCCACTTCGTGGACAGTGAGGGCAACTTCCACCTGCCTCCGTTCACGTACGCTATGACGGGAACGCTCAATATGGAGACCCTGCGCGTCGAGTATGAGGTGGACACCTCGGTCGTGTACCCGATCCGCTTCTTCGTCCGTGGCGCCCCCTACAAGCTATTGGGCCTGATCGACACCGATGTTCACCTGATCGGGACAGACGAAGGAGGGACCGTTTTCCTTCTGGGGACCGACAAGCAGGGACGGGACATGCTCTCGCGCCTCATCTACGGCGGGCGCATCTCCCTATCCGTGGGCCTGTTGGGCATCGCCATATCCTTCGTCCTGGGAATCCTCCTCGGAGGGTTGTCAGGCTACTACGGTGGGGTATTCGACATCACCCTGCAGCGTGTCATCGAGTTCATGCGTTCGGTGCCCACCCTGCCGCTGTGGATGGGGCTGAGCGCCGCCCTGCCGCCCACGTGGTCGGTGGTACAGAACTACTTCGCCATTGTGGTCATACTCTCCCTCCTGGGATGGACCGGGCTTGCACGGGTGGTACGCAGCAAGTTCATGTCCCTGCGAGAGGAGGACTTCGTGATGGCGGCCCGGCTGCTGGGTGCAAAGGAGCTGCGCATCGTGTTCCGCCACATGGTGCCCTCCTTCGCCAGCTACCTGATCGCGGACCTCAGCCTGTCGATCCCCGGCATGATACTGGGCGAAACGAGCCTCTCTTTCATTGGCCTGGGGCTGCAGCCACCTGCCATCAGCTGGGGTGTGCTCCTCAAGGAAGCGCAGGCCATCCGGGTGCTGAACGAGGCGCCATGGCTGCTCTACCCCGGCATCGCCGTGGTGGTGGCAGTGCTGGCCTTCAACTTCATGGGCGACGGCCTGCGGGACGCAGCCGATCCCTACTCGCGGTAAGACGAACGCCGGCGCCTCCGACCTTGCTGTCGGTCGACCGCCACCGTCGAAGGCGGCCAGGGCCTCGCGGTAGACGGGAGAGTCGGAGGGGACGACACCGGCGCGAACCCAGGCCCGGGGAGCTGGATTTGTCCCCGTCCACCTCAGCGAAGCGACGAGCCGCCTCTGCAGGCCCCAGCTCCGGGATGCGCCGGGGGAGTCACGCCCTAGGGCTCGTCTGCCGGAATCAGCCTTCTGCGCTGCTTGACAGAAGCGAGGGGGAAGCGTATACTCGCGCCAATCGTATAGCGACAAGGCGGAGAGCGGGACTAGTACGTCTCGAAGCGGGGCTCAGAGAGTCGGGGGCAGGTGAGAGCCCGATGTCGGCGCCGAGACAGAATGGACCCGGGAGCTGCGAACTGAAACGGAGCCCGAGGGCTTCGGAGTAGGGTAGACGGAGACTCCACCGTTATCTGGGAGCGGGGTATTGGGCCCCCTGTAGGAGGACCCTGTACTCGCAGAGTGAGGCTGGCCTGCTGCGCCCGCAGTGTCTTCACTGCGGGCTTTCGTTTTTCCGCAGCAGGACCGTGCCTAACTGGGGTGGCACCGCGAGTGGCGCTTGAGCCCTCGTCCCTAGGGACGAGGGCTCTCTTTGTTTCCGGGAGGTGGCGTGATGTTCGACACAGAAACGTTACAGAGGCAGGCGCTGGGTGAGATGCTGCACCGGGAGGTGCCTTTCGACTTAGAGACCATAGCTGCTCTGTTCCTGCGGGTGGAGCGCGAGGACGGCTCCTTCCTTCTGGAGAGCGTGGAACGCGGGCAGCAGGTGGGCAGGTACTCATTCGTGGGCTGCGAGCCGCTGCTGACGGTAACCGCGTGCAGTGAGGGATGGAAGGTGCAATCGTCCTCCGGGCAGTGGCTCGAGCCCCAACCAGGCCTCGGGGGGCTGAGGCCCCTGCTGCGGCTCTGCCAGTACACTGGGGCCACCTCGCTGCCGCCGTTCGCTTCTGGCCTGGTGGGGTACGTCGGATACGACCTAGTCCGGGCACACGAAAGGCTCCCGAAGCCGCCTCCCGATGACCTGGCCGTTCCGGCCGCTATCCTCCTGGTTCCGGGGGTGCTATATGCGCTCGACCACGCCCGCAACGTGCTCCACATCATGGTCCGTGGCGACGAACGCCTCAGTGCGGAAGAACGGCTGGTGGCTGCGCTGGACCGCTTGCAGCGCCCGGCTCGTCCCACTGCCCCACCTGAGCCCAGGCCGAATTCCAGGCAGGATGAGGACGAGGCCAACCTCACTCCAGAGCGGTATCAGGATATGGTACTGCGGGCGAAGGAGTACATCAGGGCTGGTGACATCCTCCAAGTGGTCCTCTCACAGAGGCTCTCTCGGCCGCTTCGGGCTACGCCCTTCCAGGTGTACCGGGCCTTGAGGCGGCTCAACCCTTCACCTTACATGTTCCACTTCCGGTTCAGGGATGACCTGGCGCTAGTGGGCTCCTCGCCGGAGATGTTCGTGCGGCTGCGCGACGGCCTGGCCGAGCAGCGCCCCCTCGCCGGCACGCGCAAGCGGGGTCGCACAACGGAGGAGGATGCGCGTCTGGAGGAGGACCTGAGCGTCGATCCTAAGGAACGGGCCGAGCACATCATGCTGGTGGACCTCGCCCGCAATGACCTAGGTCGTGTCTGCCAGTACGGGACGGTCTCGGTGCCCCGGCTGCTCTATGTGGAGCGCTTCTCCCATGTCATGCACCTGGCCTCGACCGTAGAGGGGCGGCTGCGGGAGGACCGCGACGCCGTCGATCTGCTGGCGGCATGTCTGCCAGCGGGCACTCTCAGCGGTGCACCCAAGGTGCGGGCCATGGAGATCATTGATGAGCTCGAACCGACCCGCCGCGGCCCCTACGGCGGAGCTGTAGGTTACCTGGACGCCAATGGCAACCTGGACACCTGCATCACCCTCCGTACCCTGCTCATGACCGGCGGCAGGGCCTATGTTCAAGCCGGCGCCGGCATTGTCGCCGACTCCGTGCCCGCATCGGAGTACCAGGAGACATTGAGTAAGGCGGCGGCTCTCCTATCGGCCCTGGATCTGGCCGGAACCGCCTGAGGAGGCAGAAGTGATACTGGTAATAGACAACTACGACTCGTTTACCTACAACTTGGTGCAATACCTCGGGGAACTGGGCGCCGAGCTCGTGGTCCACCGCAACGACCAGATCACCGTAGAGCAGGCTCGGGCCCTCAGCCCCTCCCATGTGGTGATCTCCCCCGGCCCGGGCACTCCTCACGACGCCGGCGTCAGCCTGGACCTGATCCTGGCGCTAAGCGGCGAAGTGCCCATTCTGGGCGTCTGTCTGGGGCACCAGTGCTTGGGACGCGCCTTCGGAGGCCTCGTCGCTGGCGCCAAGCGGCTGATGCACGGCAAGACCTCCCAGGTACGACACCGGGGCGATGGCATCCTCGCTGGCCTCAGCAGCCCCTTTGTGGCCACCCGGTACCACTCCCTGGCGGTGCTGCCCCCGGTGCCTCCGGCACTCAAGATCACGGCCTGGTCGGAGGATGGCGAGATCATGGGCCTCGAGCACCGCAGGCACCCCACTTACGGGGTTCAGTTCCACCCCGAGTCCATTCTCACCGAGGGGGGCAAAGACCTGCTGCGCAACTTCCTCAACGTCAGTCAGCCGCACGCGCGCGTTGGCTCCGGTCGAGCGGCGATGGGTACACCTGAGCCCATCGGCACGCCGGTGTGCTCGGCACCTGATAGGAGTGAGTAGATGGACGCCATAAGACACGCTGTGGGCAGGATGATGCGCCTGGAGAGCCTCAGCAGTGACGAAGCGGAAGCAGCCATGGGCGACATCTTCACCGGGAGCGCTACCCAGGCCCAGATCGGTGCTTTCCTGGCCTCGCTGAGGACCAAGGGAGAGACGGCGGACGAGATACTGGGGTGCGCCCGCGCCATGCGCGCTAGTGCCACCGCGGTTACGCCGGTCCGGCATGGCTGTGTGGACACCTGCGGAACCGGCGGGGACATGGCCGGGACGTTCAACATCTCGACCATCAGCGCCTTCGTGGTGGCCGGTGCCGGGGTGCCGGTGGCCAAACATGGCAATCGGAGCATCTCCAGCACGTGTGGCAGCGCTGACGTGCTGGAGGCATTGGGGGTCAATCTCTCTCTGACGGCGGAGCAGGTGGCCCGCTGTGTGGACCAGGTGGGGATCGGATTCATGTTTGCACCCATGCTTCACCCCGCCATGGCGCACGCCATGGGACCACGGCGCGAACTAGGGGTCCGCACCGTGTTCAACCTTCTCGGCCCCCTTGCCAATCCGGCTCAGGTACCGTTTCAGGTCGTGGGGGTCTTTGACCGTTCACTGACCGAAATCATCGCCACCGTGATGGCAGGGCTGGGTGTATCCAGAGCCCTGGTGGTTCACGGGGATGACGGCCTCGACGAGCTCACCACCGCAGGTGGCAGCGTCATCTCGGAGATGCACAACGGCGAAGTGCGAACTTACCGCCTGTACCCTGAGGGCCTGGGCCTGCCCCGAGCCTCCCGGTCGGATCTGCTGGGCGGGGACCCCGCCACCAATGCCGGCATCGCCCGGAGCGTCTTGTCTGGGGAGCGTGGCCCCCAGCGCGATATCGTGGTTCTCAACGCCGCTGCTGCACTCTATGTCGCCGGGCAGGCAGACAGCATCGGCGAAGCCCTGCCCCTGGCGACGCAGTCCATAGACACTGGGCACGCTGCCGAGAGGCTGGAAGCGCTGATCTCCCTATCGCGGACTCTGACGGAGGCGGCACCTTGATCCTGGAGAGGATAGCCCAGCAGCGCAGGGAGAGCCTGAGGGCCCTGATCGGCACAGAGGCCGAGGAGCGCGTCCGCGCCGAGGCCTGCGCCGTATGCGTCCCTTCGCAGGACTTGGCGACAGCTCTGACTACACTTCCCGGGGTCTCGATCATCGCAGAGGTGAAGCGGCGATCGCCCTCGGCCGGCGACATCCGCCCCGACCTACAGCCGGCCGCTCTGGCCCGGGCCTACGTCTCGGGCGGCGCGGCAGCGGTCTCGGTGATCACCGAGCCGGATCATTTCGCCGGAAGCATAGCTGACCTCATCGAGGTGCGGAGGGCGCTGACGGGGGAGAGCCGACTTCCGGTCCTGCTCAAGGACTTCATCCTGACTCCCTACCAGGTCTACCAGGCCCGAGCGGCAGGCGCCGATGCGGTACTCCTAATTGCCGCCTGCCTCACCGACGAAGAGCTAGAGTCGCTGTACGGCCTGGCAACCGGACTGGGCATGAGCGCTCTCGTCGAGATCCACGATGAGGCCGAGCTGGATAGGGTGGCAGCGCTCCGGCCGAAAGTGATCGGCATCAACAACCGCGACCTCCGCACGTTCGGGGTGGACTTGACGACGACGATCCGGCTGGGCCCGCGTGCCGCCCGCCTGGGCGTGGTCGTGAGCGAGAGCGGGATCAAGAGCCCCGATGACGTGCGCACCGTCGCCCGCGCCGGGGCGGACGCGGTGCTGGTGGGCGAGTCGCTTGTGCGAAGCCACGACGTCGTCCAGACCCTTCGCTGCCTGCGGGAGGCTTAGGCATGACCAGAGTGAAGTTCTGCGGGTTCCGCCGAGAGGAGGACGTACGCTTGGCGGTCAGGCTGGGAGTGGACTACCTGGGACTCAACTTCGTCCCGGGCACGCCCCGCTGCATCAGCCCGGCCCGAGCCCGCGGCCTCGTCGAGGCGGCTCACGATGAAGCACGGCGTTCGGGATCTCCGCCCGTACGCCTGGTAGGCGTGTTTGGGCCCATGGACCGAAAGACGGTGGAGGGCATCGTGCAGCAGTGTGGGCTGGACCTGGTGCAGATGCACCTGGGGCGGGCCTTCACAAATGCGCCGTCAATGGCTCGACTGCCGGTGCCCGCGATCCTGGCTCTGAGATGCCGGCCGGGGGAGGAGCCGCCCGGGCTGGAGCAGGTGGAAGGGGTCTACGCTCATCTCCTCGATGGCTATCATCCGACCAGCCTCGGTGGCACGGGCTTGCGGGCGGACTGGGCACTGGCATCGAGACTAGCTCGCACCGGGCGGCTCATCCTGGCCGGTGGGCTGAGCGCGGCTAACGTCGCCCAGGCCATAGGAGAAGTACATCCATACGCTGTGGACGTGGCCAGCGGGGTGGAGCAGGCCCCGGGGATCAAGGACGAAGAGCAGATGGCTCTGTTCGTACATGCAGTAAGGAGCGCTGACCGTGAGAGCTGAAGTGAGAGAGCTTGCCGCTGTACCCGGCAGCGGCCGGAGAGAGAGCTCTGGAGAAACCGGCTGGTATGGTCGTTATGGAGGTCGTTATGTGCCGGAGTCACTGGTCCCGGCCCTGGACGAGGTGGCCGATGCCTTCGCATGCGCCCGGGAGGATCAGCAGTTCCAGCTCCGGCTCGCCTCGCTGCTGCGGGACTACGTCGGCAGGCCGACTCCGCTGTACCATGCCTCTCGGCTCAGCCGGCACTCTGGGTTAGGGGACATATTCCTCAAGCGAGAGGACCTGACTCACACCGGGGCGCACAAGATCAACAACGCCCTGGGGCAGGGCCTACTGGCGGAGCGCATGGGCAAGGGCAGGCTAGTGGCCGAGACCGGTGCCGGGCAGCACGGCGTGGCGACGGCGACCGTGGCGGCACTGCTGGGGATGGAGTGCACCGTGTACATGGGCCGTACGGACATGTTGCGCCAGGCGCCCAACGTCCGGCGCATGCAACTCCTGGGGGCCGATGTGCGGCCCGTGGACGTCGGCTCCGCCACGCTGAAAGAAGCGATCAACGAGGCCATCCGCGACTGGGTTACCAACGTACGGCGGACTCACTACCTGCTGGGATCGGCGTTGGGCCCGCACCCCTATCCGCTCATGGTGCGGGAGTTTCAGTCCGTGATCGGTCGGGAGGCTCGAACTCAGTCCCTTGAGGCTCTGGGCCGTCTGCCGGACGTCCTGGTGGCTTGCGTAGGGGGCGGGTCGAACTCCATCGGCCTGTTCCATCCCTTCCTGAATGACCCGGTGCGGATGGTAGGGGTGGAAGCCGGTGGCGCAGGGATAGACACTGGGCGGCACGCCTCCCGCTTCGCCGACCCCCTACGGGGAAGGGTGGGTGTGCTACACGGGACCAGGTCCTACGTTCTGCAGTCGCCCGATGGGCAGGTACTCGACACTCACTCCGTGTCCGCCGGTCTCGACTACCCGGGCGTAGGGCCGGAACACGCCTATCTCCGCGAGACGGGCCGGGTGGAGTACACGTACGCCACCGACCGGCAGGCCCTAGACGCATTCCGCCTGCTCTGTCAGTTGGAGGGCATCATCCCAGCACTAGAATCCGCCCATGCCGTGGCCGTGGCGATCTCTCTGGCCCAGGAGCTGTCCTCGAGCATGGCGGTCCTCGTCAACCTATCTGGAAGGGGCGACAAGGACTTGGAGACGGCGGGCGCGGCACTGGAGGGTGGTCATGGGCAGTGAAGGTACCGTGACCAGACTGCGGCAGCGGCTGCACGCATGCCGGGAGGAAGGCCGGCTGGCCCTCTTGCTCTACCTGACCGTGGGCTTCCCGTCGGTGGCCGCCACGGTCGAGATGGGCCAGGCCCTCATGGAACTGGGTGTGGACGGCATCGAGCTGGGCATCCCGTTCAGCGATCCGTTGGCGGACGGACCCACGATACAGGCGGCGGCCTCCGTCGCTCTGGGCAACGGGGTGACGACAGAGGTATGCCTTCAGGTAGCGACTGCTCTGCGTCAGCACGATAGGCGCATTCCACTGCTCTTCATGGGGTACTTCAACCCCATGCTCCAGTACGGGCCGATGCCGTTCGTGCGTGCGTCGGTGCAGGCAGGGGTGGACGGTCTCATCGTGCCGGATCTCCCTCTGGAGGAGGCGGAGGAGCTTGACGGCCCCTGCCGCGAGGCCGGCTTGGGGGTAGTGCCGCTGGTGGCTCCTACGACCCCACCGGCAAGGATACGGCTGCAGGACCGTCGGGCCACCGGCTTTCTATACGTAGTCACCAGGCAGGGAGTGACGGGAGCGCGAGAGCCCTTGCCCGAGGACGTGCCGGATCTGGTGCGGAGAGTGAGGCGCGAATCCGGCAGTCCGTTGGCACTCGGGTTTGGGATAGGGCATGCGGCTCAGGTTCGGGCCTTGCGCGGTCTGGCCGATGCCGCTATCGTCGGAAGCGCACTGATAGCCAGGATCGCCAGCTCGGACGGGTCGGTGCAGGAGGTGCGCCGCTTTGCCCGTGACCTCCTGGAGGGCACCTACCCCGGGTAGCCCGGAGCGGCCCCGTCCGGCACCGATTTCTCCGGGATGCCGTTCTGCGCCAGGGGAATGGGGCTGGCGATCGAGCCCGTGGTGGCAAGGGGGATGGTTCATGGCCAAGGTAGCATTCATCGGCGCTGGTAGCACGGTATTCGCCCGCAATCTGCTGCGAGACACCTTCACTTTCCCGGAACTGCACGACGTAACCATTGCCCTCATGGACATAGACCCCGAGAGGCTGCGCACATCGGAGATCGTCGCCCACCGGGTGGCAGAGCAAGCAGGAGCCCGGCCTCGAATCGAGGCGACTACTGAACGGCGCCGCGCCCTGCATGGGGCAGACTACGTGGTCAACATGATCCAGGTAGGCGGCTACCGCCCGGCTACGGTGGTGGATTTCGAGATCCCCAAGAAGTACGGGCTACGTCAGACCATCGGCGATACCCTGGGAATCGGCGGCATCATGCGCGCCCTGCGCACCATTCCGGTGCTGCTCGACATCGCCAGGGACATGGAGGAGGGCTGCCCGCGGGCCCTCCTCATCAACTACACCAATCCCATGGCCATGCTCTGCTGGGCCCTGAACGCCGCCACCTCGATCCGGACGGTGGGGCTGTGTCATAGCGTTCAGGGGACCGCAGCCTACCTGGGCCGGCTCCTGGGCATCCCTTACGAGGACCTGACCTACTTCTGCGCCGGGATAAACCACATGGCCTTCTATACCCGGTTCGAGAGCAGGGGGGAGGACCTGTATCCTAGGCTGAAGCGGCTGGTCGAGGAGGGGCGGGCCCCGGATGACGATCGGGTGCGCTTCGAGATGATGCGGCGCCTTGGCTACTTCGTCACCGAGTCCAGCGAGCATTTCGCCGAGTACGTGCCCCATTTCATCCGCCGAGATCGGCCGGACCTCATCGAGCAGTTTGGCGTGCCGCTGGACGAGTATCCCCGCCGGTGTGAGGCCCAGATAGCCGACTGGGAGGAAATGAGGGTGGCCCTGGAGTCGCCCGACCCCGAGGAGATCAGGCGCTACGAAAGGGAGAGGATGCGACGCCGGATCGAGCGCGTGGCGGCCTCCGACCCAGAGCGGGCCGCCGAGATGCGTCAGCAGTGGGAGGAACAGCAGAAGGGAGGGACTCCGGCCCACTCGGGCGAGTACGGGACGCTAATCATCCACGCCGTTGAGACCAACCAGCCTACTGTAGTCTATGGCAACGTCATGAACCACGGGTTGATAGACAACCTCCCTCGGGGCTGCTGCGTTGAGGTGCCCTGTCTGGTAGATGGCAACGGTGTGCAGCCGGTGAGGGTGGGGGAACTGCCACCCCAGCTGGCAGCCCTAATGCGCACCAGCATCAACGTGCAGGACCTGACGGTCCGGGCCAGCCTGGAACGCCGCCGGGACTACGTCTATCACGCTGCCATGCTCGACCCTCATACGGCCGCCGAGCTCACGCTGGATCAGATCTACGCCCTGGTGGACGAGCTCATCGCCGCCCACGGCGACTACATCCCACAATTCGAGGGCTAGTTTGCCCCGACCACGCCGTCGCCGGTCATGGAGTCGGCGCCCGCTGGGATCCATGGGAGAGCCGCGGTGAGCGGGGAAGCTCTGTGGGCCTCCGCGCCCATCGTGGCTGTCCTGGCCCTCATGCTCTGGCGGCGCTGGAGCAGCGCCCAGGCCGGAGCTGCCGGACTCGCGGTGAGTGTGGTGGCGGGGTGGCTGCACTTCGGCCTCACTTGGCAGGTGTTCTGGGTCTCGCAGGCGCGAGGAGTTGCTCTATCTCTCTACATTCTTTACATAATCTGGGCTGCGTTGCTGCTC
The DNA here is from genome assembly GCA_013178015.1 of Anaerolineae bacterium. NCBI lineage: Bacteria > Bacillati > Chloroflexota > Anaerolineae > Anaerolineae bacterium. Next base: position 28,117 of record JABLXR010000033.1, on the reverse strand, counting down.
TACCGGGTGGTACAGGCAGCGGGCGGCATTGAGGGGCTGGAGCGTTGGCTTCTGGGACTGATGGATGACAGACCGGCTGCCGCCCTGCTCTTCGCCTGGTGCTTGAGCGGGGTCCTGGAGGGCATCGCTGGGTTCGGCGTGCCTTTGGCCGTGATCGCTCCCATGCTAGTAGCTCTCGGTCTGTCGCCGGTGACCGCGGTGGCGGCTACCGCGGTGGGACACGCTTGGTCAGTCACCTTTGGCGACATGGGAGTGGTTTTCGAGGCTCTAGTGTCGGTCGTAAGCGCATCGGCTCGAGACTTAGTGCTCTCGGCCGCTCTCCTTTTGGGACTCAGCTGCGTGGTCTCCGGTTGGGCGGTGGCCCGCCTGGTAGGCTTGCAGGGGCGGATGGCGCGGGTCACCGGAGTAGGACTGGCAATGGCGGGCGTCCAGGGGCTCTTGGTCCTGTCCGGTTTGAGGCCACTGGCCGCCCTCGGCGGCGGAGCCGCCGGCCTGGCGGCGGGAGTGCTACTTCTCGGTCGAAAGGGCGCACCACACCTGCAGGAGGGCAGTCGGAACCCGGCTGCCCCAGCAGGCTTCGCAGTGTTACTGGGCCTCGGCCCCTACCTCCTGGCGGCCGGGATTCTGGCTCTGCCCGCCTTCGTGCCCTCTGTGGCCGAGGCGCTGCAGAGGCCTTCATTCGCGGTGGCGCTGCCCGAAGTCTCCACTCGAAGAGGCTGGATCACTCCAGCCGGGGAGACCAAGAGCATGAACTGGTTGTCGCACCCCGGCACGGCTATGGTCGTGGCTCTGGCATTGGCAGTCCCCGTCTTCAGAGGCGTGGGGCGGCTGGCCCGCGGCGACCTGGAGCGTGCGGCCAGGCGGACGCTCACCGCGGCTGCGCCCGCCTCGGCCGGGATCCTCTCCATGATCGGGGTGGCTATGGTGATGGACCACACTGGCATGGTCCAGGAGCTGGCCCGAGCGGCCAGCGCTCTACTTGGCCGGGCCTTCCCCGCAGTGTCGCCCATGGTGGGAATGCTGGGGGCCTTCACCACTGGGAGCAACACCAGCTCCAACGTGCTCTTCGGACCCCTCCAGGAGAGTATGGCAACGCTTCTGGGATTGGGCGCCTCTTGGCTCCTGGCTGCCCAGACCACCGGCGGGGCGCTTGGTAGCATGGTTGCTCCGGCAAAGCTGGTGGTGGGCTGTGCCTCTGTAGGTGCTGCCGGATGCGAGGGCGAGGTGCTGCGACGAACCGCCCCGCTGGCGCTGGTGATAGCTGCTCTAGTGGGAGCAGCGACGCTGGCCCTGGCCTAGCCGCCGGACGAGCCACGGTGCTCCGGCCCGCCCGGCGATATACGAAGGTCCTATAGGGTCACACTGTGGAACTGGGGGAGGTGAGGCTCGTTGACTTGGAACAGCTCTCGAACCATCTCCTTGATCTCGGCTAAGGATAGGACAGCTGCGGTCAGGGGGTCGTAAGCAATGGCCTGGTAAGCCAGCACTGGATCCCCCGTGAGCGCTGCTTCCACCGCCATCTCCTCGGAAGCCACATTAGCGCTCACGAGCGCAGCGCACTGCGGCGGCAGGGCACCTACATGAATGGGGTTGAACCCGTTGCGGTCGGCGTACACGGGCACCTCCACGCAGACTTCGGGCGGCAGGTTGGTGATGATGCCGGTGTTGGGCACATTGCCATTAAAGCGGTAGGGCTCGCCGCCCAGGTAGGCATTGATGATGTGGGCGGCGTATTCGTGGCCCCGCTCAAGGGAGATCGGGTGGCTGGGATCGATCCAGGTGCGAAAGTCGTCGCGCCAGGTGCCCTCCCGCTCCAGATAGCGCTTCAGCACGTAGGCGTGCTCGCCCGGGTTCCAGCCGGTTCCGTCAATGCAGTACTTCTCGATCAGGTCGGGCCGCTTGCGGAACCACCAGTTGTACTCCGAGTTATGGCCGCTGGACTCGGTGACGTAGTAGCCGGTGAAGCGGAAGAGCTCGTTGCGGACGATCTCGTGGTTGTAGATCTCTGGCCTCTCGACCGCCCTGCGGATGAGAGGGTAGGCATCCTCGCCCTTCCAGCGGTACTCCAGGAAGAAGGACTGGTGGTTGATCCCGGCGCAGGTGTAGGTGATCTCGTCCATAGGCGCCCCGATCCACTGGGCCAGCATCTCTGCCGTGCCCTGCACGCTGTGGCATAGCCCCGAAAGCTTGATGAACGACTCCCTCTGCATGGCCCGACACAGCATGGCCATAGGGTTGGTGTAGTTGAGGAGGATAGCTTTAGGGCATATACGTTCCATGTCCTTGACGATATCCAGCATCACTGGGATGGTGCGCAGGGCCCGGAAGATGCCCGCTGGGCCTCGCGTGTCGCCCACGTTGATGTCCACACCGTACTTCATTGGGATTTCGATGTCGTGGCGCCAGACGCTCACCGGCGCGGCTAGGATGGTGCAAAGGACGGCATCGGCCCCGGCGAGGGCCTCAGCGCGGTCGGTGGTGGCCTCTATCCTGGCCGGATAGCCCCCGGCCTCGACGATACGGCTGACGGCGCGGTATGCGAAATCCAGGCGCTCGTCGTCTATGTCCATTAGGCTGATGGTGGACCCCTCGAGCAGAGGGAAGGTGAGGACATCGCGCACCAAGCCGCGGGTGAAGCCAAGGCTACCGGCGCCGATGAAGGTGATCTTGGGCATGAGGGTGTACCTCCATTGGGGTTGGCTGCGGCCGGAGTATACTCCCAGGAGGCGGGCGATGCTAAGCTAGTCTGGGGTATGTGACTGCGCTGACGCTCGCGTTGATCCTCGGTTTCCCCGAGCTCGGCGAAGGGCGGATGGTAATGGTGCTGACGAGATCGCTGCCCTGACCCTGGGCAACTGCGGCAATCTCCCAGGTGCACCAATGGACCATCGGGGGTACGATGGGACTGCTGCAGCGTACTGGGGTGCTTCGGAGGCATGCACATGCCAACTCCCGGAGGAACGTCAGAGGATAGACGGTTCGCTCAGGCAAGCTGGATAGGATTGCGGGCCGGCGCTGTCCGGATGTTGGCGCTTGTGAGCCTGGGGGCCATGACCTACTGGCTTCTCCTGGCGGTCGGCCTGCCCAGTCTCCCGCTGCTGGCAACCTACGTAGGCCTGGCGCTGGGGTACCTTCGCGTCTACCGGCAGGCATGCCAGCGGCCCATCGCGGCCGGTATTGCTCTTGTGGTCCTTCAGTCCCTCACCATCGTGCTCCTGGCCGGGTTCATGAGCTTCGGGCAGGGCTGGTTCCTGCTACCTATCGCGGTGGTCACTGCGGGGGCGGTAGTACATCCCGACGCGGCCCTAGCCTGGTCCCTCGCCCTTCTGGTGCCGGTTCTGGCTCTGCGCCCGCTGCCCGATCTGGAGACCCGGCTGCTGGTGCTCTCTCTGATGCTCACCGGTGGCGTCATCTCGCTTGGCTTCCGCGAGCTTCGCGCTCACCTGGAGGCCGCCTGGCAGATGGCCGCCACCGCCTGCGATCTAGCTCGACAGGTGCAGGAGCGCCAGGCAGAGCTGAACCGGGCCGTGAAGACGCTGCAGCTCACTAACCACCTGCTGCAGAGCAGCAACCGTGAGCTCGAGATTGCTCGGCGGGAAGCTGACGAGGGGCAGCGACTGAAGGCTCAGTTCGCCGCCACAGTCAGCCACGAGTTGCGGACCCCCCTGAGTGTCATCCTCGGGTTCACCGACGTGATGACACGTTCGCCCGAGCTTTACGCAGGCGCTTTCGACTCTCCCAGGCTCTGCCGCGACGTGGCCGAGATCCGGCGGGCGGCCCGGTACCTGGCCGATCTGGTGGACGACATCCTGGACCTGGCGCGCATTGATGCCTTGAGCATGCCCATATCCCGCACCCGGGCCAGCTTGGCGCCTGTCCTCGAAGAGGCGGTCACAACGGTTAAGGCCATGCTTCAGGGGCGCCCGGTGACCCTGACGACCTCCATCGAACCGGACCTCCCGGAGCTCTACCTGGATCAGGGGCGCATCAGCCAGGTGGTGCTCAACCTTCTCACCAATGCTGCTCGGTTCACCGACGAGGGGACGATCCACCTGGCGGCTCGCGTGGTGGGTCGAGAGGTGGTGGTCTCGGTGAGCGACACCGGGGTCGGCATAGCAGAGGAGCAGATTCCCCACATCTTCGACGCCTTCTACCAGGTGAACCTGTCCGAAGGGGGCAGGACGCAGGGCAAGGGGTTGGGTCTGGCCATTGCCAAGAGGCTCATTCAGCTGCACGATGGAAGGATATGGTGCGAGAGCAGACTGGGGAGCGGCAGCACCTTCCACTTCGCTCTGCCCATCAGCCCTCGCAGCGTGTCACGCCTTGCCCGAGGAAGCGAGGCTGGTCTGCCAGGCGGGCACCGCCTGCCCTGTATCCTGGTGTTGGACGAGAGCCCGTTGGCCGCTGCCTACCTCCGTCGGCACCTTGAGGGGTATGAGGTGCTGTGGTCCGCGAGCTCCGACGAGGCGGAGGTACTGCTTCACCAGCGACGGCCTCATGCGGTGGTGGTGAACTCGGCCGCTCCTGGGCCTGTGCGACAGAGCGTCTCGGCGCTGGTCCCCAAGGGCGTGCCACTCTTGAGCCTGCCGCTGCCCTGCGAGCACTGGCTGCGTCAGGACGAGCGCTTCGATCACTCCTTCGCCAAGCCGCTCTCCTTGGAGCAGTTGGCCGAAGCGCTTAGGGGACTGCCTGCTGGGCGCGACGTCTTGGTGGTAGATGATGATCGTAGCTTCGTTGCCTTCATGCGTCGGGCCCTGGAGAGTGTCGCCCCGGATAGGCGGGTGCACGCTGCGCACGACGAGAGAGGGGCACTAGCAGCGGTCCAGAAGTATCGGCCGGGGCTGGTTCTCCTAGACTTGGTGATGCCTGTGGCAGATGGCTTCACGGTGGCGGAGGCCATACGGCGCGAGGTTCCCGGCAACGACGTGCGCATAGCGGCCGTGACTGGCGCCGGCCCAGCTGTGGATGCGGTGGGCACCAATGGTCACGAGCTCCTGCTGAGTCTGGGCAGGGGCTTCCGCGCCGACGAGGTACATAGCCTGATGCGGTCGGTGCTGGAGAGCATCAGGCCTAGCTACGTGTGAGAGGCAGCGCCCTGCCCAGAGAGGCAGGAGTCAAGCGCTTGCACCAGGGCGTCGCTCGATATGGGCTTCCGCAGAAACGCGGCCGCACCCAGGCTGGATGCCAGCTCGGGCTCGTCGAACACCGAGCACACGACTACGGGAATGTGAGACGTGGTCTCATGCCCTCGCAGCGAACGCAGCAGCGCCCATCCGTCGTCCCCGGGCATGAGGACGTCCAGGATGATGACGTCCGGATCGAGGGACTGGGCCACGCTGACTGCTTCAGCGGGGGCGGGCGCCGCAGCGACCTCGTAGGCTCCCGTCCCCTGAAGCATGCGGCGATATAGCTCCACCACGGCCGGGTTGTCCTCTATCACCAGCACAGAATGCCTGGCACCTCGGGGCACTCTCAGGGTGAGGACTGCAAGACCCGACTCTTGGCCAGCATCCGCCTGGATGTCGAGGCATTGGCAGAGGTACTCCAGTTCTCCACCCAGCTGGGGTAGCGGGGAAGCGTCAGTGGCGAATCGCACCGTCACCCAGACGTACCTCCGGTCGGAGCGGCTGTGCACCGTTACCGTGGGGCCGCAGCAGTGCCGCACTGCCCAGCTCAGCACGCTGAGCAGCAGCTGCCTGAGCAGCGACGCTTCGCTCGCTACCTGGCCCGGGTCTGCCTCGCCTGTGAGGTCGACGGCGATCCCTGCCGCGGCGGTCATGGGCCCCAGCGTTCGCACGGCCGCGCCCAGGACCTCGGCGAGGTCGACTGCCGTTCGTTTCGCCGCCACCCTCTCTATCTCATACCTGAATGCATCTGCGCTCTCGGGTCGCTCCTCCTGCTTCCGCTCCGCCAGCTCGAGCAGGTATTGGGTGACCTTATCCAGCCCCTGAGCCAGGTCCCGGTATGCTTGTCTTATGCTCACGTTCAACTCATCGGCGGCTTCGGTGAGCGACAGCCTTTGGACGTAATGGAGCGATAGGAGCTCGTACCCGCGCAAGGAGGGCGTCAGGGGCAGCTGAGCAGCGCGAGGCTGAAGCGCTTCCACCGCGTTCATCAGGATCGACCGCATGGCCTGAGCGCGCCGCTGGCTGTCTGTCTGGCGTGCTACGTCGGGGAAGTGGCGACACAGAGCGACGCGGGAGAGGTCAAGTGGATCGTACAGACAGCCGAGAGCCTCCTTGACATCCTCCACCGTGAAACTCACCCATTCACCTCCGTCGAGCGCAGCAGGTCGGCAGAGCTTGGCAGGATGATGGCAAGCAATGGCACGCCCCTATCGAGCATAATGTTACCACAGCGCCGAAGGTCGCGGCATCCGGTGACCAGGCGCTAGCGGCGTTCGTGCCGACCGGGAGGGGTGACCTCGCCCCTGGTCTATCAGCACCGGTACTGCTCCCGCTGCGCAGCAGGAAGGAGGTGGTAGTAGACGGTACAACCCGTTGGTGTCGAGGCCTAAGCTAGAGCGGGGGGCTCGGCCGACCCTGGCCGGATGTAGTGCCCCCCAGCCAAAAGGCGTGGTTCCAAGATTGAGGTGGCACGCCAGGACACGACGTCCGGCGCCAAGGACTCGCGGCCATCTTGATGTGCCAAAGGAGAAGGGCGATGAAGGAGCGAAGGTTCAGCCGACGTGACCTGTTTCGTCTCAGTGCATTGGCCGGTGTCGGCGCAGCGGCGGCGGCTTGCGCCCCTGCTGCTGAACCTCAGGTAGTCAAGGAGACAGTGATCGTTAGGGAGACAGTGGTGGTTGAGGTGCCCAAAGCGGCGGAGGGGCCCATCAAGCTTACCGTGTGCACGGACTGGAACGACGGGCCTCGCAAGGACTTCTACGACCTGATGACGGAGAAGTTCCAGGCTATGCATCCGGAGGTCACAGTAGAAGTCTGGCACATGGGCTCCGGTGGGACCAGCGGCCCCGGAGGCATGGCAGACATCGTACGGGCCCAGATCCTCACCGACACTGCTGCGGACGTGATCCAGGGCAACCCGGCCGGTTCACTGGACTTCGCCGCCAAGTACCTCCTCACCATAAACGACACGGCCGAGGAGTTCGGCTGGGACAGGACTCAGTTCTACTATGCTCCCGACCAGATGTACACGCCCGACGGAGAGCTGAAGGTTCTCCCGCTCAACGAGAGCGTGAGCGGCTGGCTCTACAACAAGACCATGTTCGAGGAAGCCGGGGTAGCCGAGCCCAATGATGACTGGACCTGGAACGACATGGTGGAGGCGGCGATAGCCCTGACCAACCCGGACAAGCAGCAATACGGCGTCTGGGCGGTAGGGCCCGGCATCTGGTACGGCGTGGGCGAGCACATGTGGGCCGCTGGAGCCACTTACTGGACCAAGGACAAGCTGCGGTCAGGCATGTGCGAAGCTCGCGGCCCTGAGATGTTCGAGGCCTGGATAGACCTGATCTACGGGCTGCAGGTGTCACCGAAGCCCGGCGAGGTCCAGGCACTGCTGGGCGAAGGGGTGACCAACCTGTTCGCTACGGGCAGAGTAGGCATGTTCCCGTACGGCGTGCACAACACCGGCGGCCTGGCCCGGCAGATAGGCGACCGCTTCGAGTGGTCGGTCATGCCCACGCCAAAGGACCCGGTGACCGGAATCCAGACCTTCCAGATGAACAACGACGGCAACGGTGTGTTCTACAAGGCCGCCGACCGGGGCACAGCGCGGTACGCTGTCGAGTACATCATGCTCATGCTGGGCGACGAGATGCAGGAGTTCGTGGCTAGGAACGCGCCCTCGTTCCCGGTGAACAAGAAGTGGGCCAACAGCGAAGCCTTCTTGGCTCCACCGCCGCTGAACAAGACCCAGGTGCTCAGGAACCGAGACACCTACGAGCCCATTCCCATGATGTGGCACGATCACTGGGGCGAGGCCAACCGCGCCTTCCGCTCCGAGTATGACAAAGCCTGGACGGGCGAGGTCCCGGCGAAGGAAGCCCTGTTCGCTGGGTGCGAGGCGGCCGCAGCCGTGCTCGAACGGTACAAGGACGAGATCGTCCCCTGGCAGTTTGACTGGGGCTTCCCGCTGGAGGGGCTCAGCCGCAAGACCTCCGTCTGGTTCGAGGGGGCGTAGGGCTGACCCCATCCGCCTGCTCTTCCCCCGTGGAGGAGGGCGAGCCATACCTCCCCCTCTTCCACGGGGACGGGCAGGGGACCGGGAGTGAGGGTCTCCTCCGGGGCCGGCACGGGGGCATGCCCCCTGCAGCGCGATGCCTGATAGGGGCAGGCCCCCGCGCCGCCCGGGGCCCCCGCTCTCAGCGCCTGGCGCATGGCTGGTGGCGTGCGGGCGGCGGTCGTCGTCTCGGGGGACAGACTGGGTGGCCAATGGCCTGTCCCCCACCCTGATGCCGGCCAGGCGCGGGGCCGGCCAGGTGAGGAGTAAGCAATGCAGGAGCAACTGACCTCGGTACCGACCGCTGCGGTCCGCCCTCTGGCGGCACGCAAAGGGCAAGCTCGGTTCCGCTGGCAGGAAGTGAGCGGGTTCCTCTTCGTGGTCCCCTGGCTGGTCGGATTCCTAGCCTTCGAGTTTCTTCCCTTCCTGGCCTCTTTCGCCCTTAGCTTCACCGACTGGAGCCTAGGCCGGGAGGTGAACTTCATCGGGCTGCAGAACTACCGAGATCTACTGCAGACGGAGCCGCTCCTGCGCAAAGGCATCATCAACACTGTCTACTATACCGTGTTCCACGTCCCCGGGCAGATGATACTGGCCTTCGTGGTGGCAGTGCTCCTCAACCAGAAGGTGAGGGGAATGCCGATCTACCGCACTGCCTACTACCTGCCCTCGGTGACGTCGGGTGTTGCTTCCGCCATCATCTGGATCTGGCTCTTCCAGCCCAGCGGGATCATCAACCGCGGGCTGGCTCTCTTTGGCATTGAGGGACCCAACTGGCTCGTCAGCACTCGGTGGGCTATGCCCGCTCTCATTATCATGGGCTTCTGGACCATCGGGACGGAGATGGTCCTATACCTGGCCGGCCTTCAGGGTGTGCCGGAATCGCTTTACGAGGCGGCCGAGATTGATGGCGCCGGTCGCTGGCACCGTGTCCGACACGTCACCATCCCTCTGATGACACCGTACTTCTTCCTGACGGCCGTGTTGGGGATCATAAGCTCGTTCCAGGTCTTCACCCCCGCCCTGGTCATGACTCAGGGTGGCCCCGGCGACGCGACTGTCTTTCTATTGCTGTTCCTCTACTGGGCGGGTTGGGAGTGGTTCCGCATGGGCTACGCCTCCGCCATTGCCTGGGTGCTCATGGGAATGATCATGACGTTCACCGCCCTGCAGTTCTGGCTCCAACGCTACTGGGTCTACTACGAGTTCCAGTAACCGCATGAGCCGGGATCACGGCCGCCAGTGGCGGAGGATGGAGAGAGAATGGCAGCTACAGTAACCAGGAAGCACTCCAGCTGGGCGATGGGAGCGCGGCTCGTCGAGCGGCTGTTGGTCTACCTGCTCTTGATCGCTGGCAGCCTCATTTTCGCCTTCCCCTTCTTCTGGATGGTAAGAACCTCGCTGCTCTCCATGTCCGAGATCGCCACCTTCCCTCCGATATGGATCCCCAACCCGCCTCGCTGGGGGAATTACGCCGAGATGTGGGAACAGGGGCCGTTCGCCTACTGGGTGAGGAATTCCATCACCGTGACGGTCCTCAGCGTCACCGGCAACACCATATCCAGCACCCTGGCCGCCTATGGCTTCGCCCGGACCCGCTTCCCAGGACGGGACAAGCTGTTCCTCATGGTGCTGGCCACGCTGATGATCCCCTTCCACGTCTACTTGGTGCCCCAGTTCGTCCTGTTCTGGAAGTTTGGTTGGCTGGACAAGCTCTACGCCCTCTGGGTGCCGGCCATGTTCGGGTCGGCCTTCTCCATCTTTATCCTGCGTCAGTACTTCCTCACCCTGCCCAAGGAGCTGGACGAGGCGGCCATCATGGACGGCGCGAACAAGGTGAACATCCTTACCAGCATCGTGCTGCCGCTGTCCAAGCCCGCCATCGCCACCGTGGCCATCTTCACCTTCATCGGCACCTGGAACGAGTTCGTGCGCCCGCTGGTCTTCCTGCGCACGCCCAACAGCCTTACGCTGGCGGTGGGGATTCGGTGGTTCACGGGCCGCTACGGCACCCGGTTCGACTGGTTGATGTGCGGCTCCGTGCTAGCCCTGCTCCCCATCGTGGTCGTGTTCTTCTTCGTGCAGAAGACCTTCATCCAGGGGATCGCCCTCACCGGCCTTAAGGGGTGACACAGTGAGCAACAGGACCGGCTTGGTCAGCAGCTATCTGAAGCGGAGCCCGAGCGACGTGGAGCTGGAGTGGGACATCTGCGGCTCCCGCCGCCGCCTGATCACCGGGGCCGATGGGTCCCCGGCCAGCATCCACGTGACGACCATGAGCGGGGCCCGCCCGCATTTTCACCGGACAACCACGGAGTACTACTACGTTCTCGAGGGGAGCGGCCGGCTGATGGTGGATGGCGAGCCGGTGCCGCTAGAGATGGGTGACGTGGTCATGGTGCGACCCGGTGCCACCCACCACGCTGAGGGCGAGCTGACCTGTGTCGTGATGGGAGTGCCGCCCTTTGATCCGGCGGACCAGCACCTCGATGCCTGAAACCTTCGCGCCTGATCGTCTGAATCCCAGCCAGTGGTGACGACACCAAGAAGGGGGATGCCAACAATGGGAGACCGCGAGGTGCTTGACCTGAGAGGCATGGTTCAGGGTGGGGTCTTGTACCGCCCGCCGGCGGACTCGGACCGGGTGGAGGCCTTGGTGCCCACCGGATGCCGCTCCAACCATGCTTCCTATCTGGCCGAGTTGGACGACGGCGACCTGCTCTGCGTGTGGTTCGGCGGCTCCGACGAGGGCGCCAGCGACATCAAGGTGTACCTCTCCCGGCTGGGGCGCGATCAGTCGCGCTGGAGTGCGCCGGTGCGGCTGTCGGAGCCCAACCAGCGTTCGGAGCAGAACCCGTTCCTGTTCATCACGCCAACGGGCGAAGTGTGGGCCTGCTATACCTCCCAGGAGACTCGCGGGGTCAGCCGAGAGGAGTGGGAGCGACAAGTGGCGGCGGGAAAGGCCAGCGGTTCCTTTTCGCTGCAGGAGACGGCGGCCATCATGCGCCGCGTCTCCTCTGATGGCGGCCGCACCTGGGGACGGGCCTCCCCCATCTTCGACCGGCCCGGCTCCTTCTGCCGCCATACAGTGGCCGTGCTCAGCAACGGCGACTGGCTGCTCCCCATGTACTACAGCTTGCCCAGTGCTGGCAGGGGCACCGATTACTCCGTCATGCAGGTGTCCTCCGATCAGGGAGAGACTTGGACCGAGCACCCGGTTCCCGAGGCTCGCGGTCGGGTGCACCCATCGGTGATTGAGGTGGAGCCTGGCCGGCTGCTAGCCTTCTTCCGCAGCCGCGCTGCCGACCGCATCTACCGCAGCCGGTCCGACGACTTCGGGCGCACCTGGACGAGGCCAGAGCGCACCGTCTTGCCCAACAACAACGCCTCCGTGCATGCCATCGGACTGGCGGACGGCCGCATCGCCATCATCTTCAACTGCGTGAGCGCCAACGACGATCCCGGCCTGACGGTCTGGCCCAAGGAGCGCTACCCGGTGACCATCGCCATCTCCGAAGACGGCGGCGACACCTGGCCCTACATGCGCCACCTGGACACGGGCGACAACTTCGCCGGGGAGGCCAACAAGCGTCTGAACCGGGAGAACTCCTACCCGTGCCTGCTGCAGTCGAAGGATGGCAGACTGCATGCCTCCTACACCTACGCCGGACGGCAGTGCATTAAGTACGTGTCCGTCCCGGTCAGCTGGGTGACCGGAGAGGCTCTAGGATGACACCGCGGGATCGGTTCCTGGCCGTCCTCCGGGGCGAAATGCCCGACCGCATTCCCTTCGTCGCCTTCTACAACAAGATCCCCCGGTGTGAGGTGGAGCGTCAGCTTCGCAACCAGGGGCTGTGCATCATCAACAAGATGTCGGTGTGGAACGAGAGCTACCAGGATCTTGCCGAGGAGGTCCTCCGCTATCGGGGCGCGGATGGCGTCTGGCGGGAGAAGACCACCGTGCACACCCCGGCCGGAGATGTCTGCAAGGTGGACCGGCCCGCTCCCGGCACCACCTGGCACGAGAAGCTCTGGTTCAGCGGCCCCCAAGACTACGAGGCCATCGAGGTCATGATCCGGGCCCGCGCCTATACCCCCAAGTACCGGGCCTACGATGACGCCGTGGCCGGAGACGGGGGTGACATCGTGGAGCGGGTGCGCTTGGGCTGGTCGCCGTTGCAGGAGATCATCTATGAGATCATCGGGGTGGAGCGGTTCGCCTACGAGTGGGCCGACCGCCGCCTCCAGGTGCTCCGCCTATATGAGGCCCTGGCGGACGACTTTCGGGTGCGATGCGAGGTGGCGGCGGAGTCGCCGGCAGCCAGCGTGATTTGCGATGGCAACGTCAGCGCCGAGGTCATGGGCCGGCCCCGGTTCGAGGAGTACGTCCTACCCCACTGGAACCATTGCGCCGACGTCATGCACCGCCGGGGCAAGCACGTGGGAGCCCACCTGGACGCCAAACAGGGGCCTCTGACTGAGGCCATAGGGCGCTCGAGGCTGGACTTCATCGAGTCCTTCACTCCCCCGCCCGAGGGTGATCTCACCCTGGCGGAGGCGCGCCGCGCGTGGCCGGGCAAGGTGATCCTCATGAACTTCCCGTCGTCTCTGCATCACTGGGGCCCCCAGGCAGTGGAGGAGGCGGCGGTGGACATCATCCGCCAGTCGGCGCCGGGGGACCGATTCATGCTGGGCGTCTTCGAGGACGTGCCCGGCGACTGGCGCCAGACCGTCCCCGCCATCGCCCGGGCCATCGAGCGGCACGGCCGGATCCCGATACCCGCATGCTTGCCATGATTCAGAGGACCGGCCGCAGAGACATGGAGAGACAGAGGCAATGCATGGTATCCCCTTCCCTGAGCCTCTGTGCCTCCGTGGCTAGTCTCCGGTGCGGTCCAATCGCAGGCGGAAGAGTGGAAGCACCTGTTCGGAGAGGAGGACTGGGTTGAAGCGAGATTGGCACCCGGAGGAGTTCCGGAAGCTAGTGGTGCTGGGCGAGAGCACCGCGGCCGGCGGCTGGTCCACCAGGCCCGAGCGCTGCTGGGCCTCCATCCTGGCTGCGCTCATCAACGACCTCCAGGCGGAGCCGGTGGTGCTGGTCAACTCGGCCATCGGCGGCAACGTAGTCTCCGCCCGTAGTGCTCACTACGTCGAGAGCGGCCGTCCCGCCGCTCTGGAACGGCTGGACAAGCACGTCATCGCCCACCGGCCCGACCTGCTCGTGATCGCCTACGGGCTGAACGACTCCCGCGCCGGCACGCCGGTGGAGCTCTTCGCTGAGGAGATGACCAACATCGTCCGCCAGGTGCGTCTCCATGTCCAGCCTCTGATGGTGCTGGTAGGGCCCTATTACGTCATTGACTTCGCCCGTGGGGCTCCCATCTGGAGCAATGGCAGCCTGGAGCTGCTGCACCAGTTCAATCAGGCCACGGTCGCAGTGGCAGCCAAGGAGGACTGCCTGTACGCCGACGTGCTGACCGCCAGCGGCGGGGCGGACTGGATGGTCCACTACGACGGCGTGCATCAGAACGATCTGGGGCACCGGGTCATCGCCAACTGCATCTTCGAGGTGCTGGCCCAGAACTGCTCCGGCCTGGCCCGGCACACGCGGGAGATCGAGAGGACGGCCCCCCGTTGGCGGGACGAGTCGGCCCTCAAGGCGGACTACGGGGTAGTCAGTACCAAGGCGCCCTTCTTCCCATGACCCCAGCGGTTGCCACTGAGACACGGAGACGCAGAGGGTAGGACACCGTTCCTTCGTCTCAGTGTCTCTGTGCCTCTGTGGCACACACTGCGCTATCGGAGCTGCTGCAGAGACCATGAACGCCAGAGAACGATTCTACCACGTCATGCACTTCCAGCAGCCGGACCGGCTGCCATTCTGGGACCTGGAAGGCTTCAGCGAGCAGGCGGTCAGGCTCTGGTGCCAACAGGGCTTCCCCCTCGGCGCTACTCCCGACAGCTACTTCGGTTTCGATCACCGGCTGCTGTCCGGCAGCGTGCGGCTGGATGAGGATCCCATTCCGAACTTCGTACCGCGGAAGGTAGCCGAAGACGAGGAGTGGGTCACTACTGTAGACCGTTACGGCTTCACCGTCCGCACTCTGAAGCGGCAGTCGGTGAGCCCCGTCGTGTACTACTACGTGGGCGGCCTGGTGAAGGACGAGGCCGACTGGGCGGCCCTCAGCCGGCGCTACGATGGCCGGGACCTCAGGCGCTACCCCAAGACTTGGGGTGAGGACTTGATCGCCCATTCGCGCTCGACCAGCGGCCTCTACGGCCTCTTCCAGTACTGGGGGCCCGGGCGCGCCTCCAAGAACGGGTACACCATGGGGCTGGAGGAGTTCCTGGTCGCCCTCCACGACCGGCCGGCTCTCGTCGAGGCGATGTTCAGCTTCTGGGCCGACTTCCTGATCGACCTGCTACGGGAGATGGTCAGCCTGGCTCGTGTAGACTACGTCTTCGTCTCCGATGATGGCCTGGGTTACAAGGACAAGTCTCTCATTTCCCCGGCCATGTACCGCCGCTTCTGGATGCCGCACCACCGCAAGGTGAACGACTTCCTCCGTGCCAGTGGGGTGGACTGCATCGGCTTCTACAGCAGTGGCAACGTGGAGGCCCTGATCCCGTCCATGCTGGAGGCCGGGTACAACACGTTCGCCCCGCTGGAGTGCGCCGCCGGCATGGACGCCGTGCGCCTACGGCGGGAGTTCGGCTCTGACATCCTTCTGCTGGGGAACCTGAGCCGGGAGGCCTTCCAGCGGGGCCCGGAGGCTATCGAGGAGGAGTTCTACGCCAAGGTGCCCTGGCTGGTGGAGCAGGGCGGCTTCATCCCTGCCCTGGACGACCTGGTGATGCCCGACATCCCCTTCGCCCACTACGCCCACTTCGTCGAGCTGGTCCGCTCGTTCGGGGGATAGCGGGCATCCGCGCCCAAACGGAGGTCCTCGATGAATAGCGTGGAGCGGGTTCGAGCGGCCCTGGACTTCCGCCAGCCCGATCGGGTCCCCTGGTACTTCAACAGCTTCTGGCCCCAGTTCGAGGAGGCCTGGCGGCAGCGGGGAGGGGGTGCCGCCGGCCAGGACATCGAGGACTACTACGAGATCGACATGGGCCGGGTCATCCCCGACGAGACCCCTTTCCCCAGCCAACGCGCCGTTCTGGCCGATGAGGGCGCCTACCAGATCGTGCGCGACGGCTGGGGAGCCATAGAGCGGCGTCATAAGGGCGATGCCTGGCTGAGCCCGCCCATGACTCTGGAAGTGGCGCTACCCGACAAGTCAGGAGCCGACAGGCTCGAGTTTGAGTCGCCTCTGCTCGACTCCCGCTTCCCATCCCGGGCCGAGGTGGAGGCGCTGAGGCAGCGAAAGTACGTCTTCGTCAAGGTGGGTGGCCCCTACCTCCGGGCAGGCAACTTCCGCGGCGCCACACAGTGGCTGATCGACTTGGTTGAGGATGAGGCCTTCGCTCGGGAGCTTTCGCTGCGCGTGAGCGAGCACATCACTGCCGTGGGGTTGCAGGCGCTACGTCTTTACGACCTCTACGACACCGCCATCTGGATCTACGACGACATGGGCTCCAACCACGGCCCGATGTTCTCCCCTCGGACGTTCGAGCGGGTGTTCCTGCCCTGCTACAGCAGGATGAGCGCCGCCTTCCGGGAGGCTGGTGTGGCCAGCGTCGGGCTTCACTGCGACGGCAACGTGGAGGCCATCCTAGACATGCTGCTCGATGCCGGCATAGACACCCTGAACCCGGTGGAGCCCAAGGCCGGCATGGACGTGGTGGCGTTGCGGGAGAGGTACGGTGATCGGCTCGCCTTCGTGGGTGGACTGGACAACGCCCACGTCCTGCCTCGGGGGGATCGAAACGAGCTGGAGAGGCACTTCCTTCACGTTCTCAGCGCCGCCCGAGAAGGGGGGCTGGTGGTGGGAGCCCACTCGGTGGGGCCGGACATCTCGGTGGAGACCATGGACTTCCTCCACCGCCTGGTGGTGGACCTGGGACAGTATCCGCTGGTCTGTGCTTGAGGGCGGGCCGGCGGCAGAGGAGAGATACACATGGTGAACGTCGGCATCATCGGTTGTGGCGGAGTCGCCCGAGCCCACGCCCGCGCCATCGGGCGCTTCCCCGACCGGGCCAAGCTGGTGGCCGTGGCGGATGTGGTAGAGGAGCAGCGCCGGCCCTTCGCGGAGCAATACGGAGCGATGGCCTATAGCCGGGCCGAGGACCTGCTGGCTGCGGGGGACGTGAACTGCGTCGTCATCTCCCTGCCTCACGACCTCCACGCTTCCTACGCCGTGATGGCAGCCCAGGCGGGGAAAGACATCCTTCTGGAGAAGCCCATGGCCGCCAACGTGGGCGAGTGCGACGAGATCCTGGAGGCGGTGGAGCGGGCCGGAGTGAAGCTCTCGGTAGGGCACAGCTACCGCTATTACGACGGCTGCCAGGCGGCCAAGGCCATCCTGGATTCGGGAGAGGTGGGCGATCTGGTCTTCGCCATCTCCACCTTCAGCAAGAACTGGGGCATCGACAAGCGTCGCGGCTGGCACCTGGAGCGTGGGCGTGGAGGGGGAATGTGGCAGGCCAACGGCATCCACAGCGTCAACACCCTAATGTGGTTCGCCGGGAGCCCGGTGGTGGCGGTCAAGGGGTCTAGCGCCCTCCGCTTCCACACCCCGGAGCAGATGGACGCCGACGACGCCTCGATGGCGTTGCTGCAGCACGCCAACGGCGCCCACACGGTGTCTCTGGTCACCGGCTACCGGCGCGGAGCCCCCAAGGACATGGTGGAGCTTACCTGCACCGGGGGCATGCTCCGCTGCGAGCGCAAGCGGCTCTGGGTGGGGCTGGACGAGCAATGGACCGAGAGGCCGGTGGAAACTGAGGACGACAAGGTGCGCGAGTGGGCCGAGTTCCTGACCTACCTGGAGGGGAGCGGCCCCTGCCCGGTGCCCGGCACGGAAGCCCGGCACACGGTGCAGGTGCTGAAGGCGGTGGAGCAATCCTCTACCACAGGGCGTGAGATTCGGCTGGACAAGGAGGTGGAACGTGACTGAGCTGGCGTACATCGCCCCCGAGATGGCGGACGACTTCGAGGAGTCGGTGCGCTTGGGGGTCGAGGCCGGGGCGCGGTCAGTGGCCTTGCGCTCGCGCCTCTGGGGCAAGAACCTGGAGGACCTGTCGGCGGCGGATGTGGACCGCATGAAGGCGATCCTCGCCCAGCACGGGGCGAGCGTGAGCGCCGTGTACTCTGCCGTCGGCAAGTGCAGCGTGGAGGACCCGCAGGAGGTGGCGCGCAACGTCGCCTCGCTGCCTCGGATGATCGAACTGGCTCACACCTTCGGCACCGATCTCATCCGCGTCTTCCCCTTCCAGCGTAAGGGCGTGGTCGAGTACGAGCCCTCTCGGCTGGATGAGCACCTGGATCTAGTGGTGGATCGCTGTGCCCCACTGGTACGTCGGGCGGAGGCCGAGGGCGTGGTCCTCTGCCTTGAGGCGGTGGGCTCCACTCTGGCCCGGACGGCCCAGGAGCTACGGCACGTGCTCCAGGCGCTGGGCGACTCCCCTGCGGCCGGCATCGTCTGGGAGATCGACGTCGCCTGGCGTGCCGGTGAGCCGCCTAGGCAGGGCTACGGGTACGCCCGCGGCATCACTCGTGACGTGCACGTGAAGCCTAACCCCGAGCTTCCCCTGGCCGGGGCCGGTGAGACCTACGAGACGGCTATCCGAGCCCTACTGGCCGACGGCTACCAAGGGCCGCTCACGGTGGAGCACTGGCGGGGGGCGGACAACACCATGAGTGCCCTGCGCCAGTTGGGCGCTCTGCTGGCACGGCTGTGATGACTCATCGAGAGGACGCGTCATGCGCATAGACTGCCAGACCCACGTGTTCCCCCGCGAGTATGCCGAGGTGTTAGCTCGTAACCCCGGCCAGCCTCGCGCCGTTCGCCAAGGCGATCGCTACCTGGTCACCTACGGCGACGTGCAGAGCTTCAGCCTCGATCCGGAGGTCTACAGCATCGAGCGCAAGCTGCGCGACATGGACGCCAGCGGCATAGACGTGAGCGTAATCAGCGTCAACATGCCGGGTCCCGAGGCGCTCCACCCATCGGTGGCGCTGGAGGCGGCCCGAGTGGCCAACGACTACCTGGCCGCCGTGGTGGGCGATCACCCCGACCGGTTGGCCGGGCTGGCCTGCTTGCCCTGGCAGGACGTGCCGGCGGCGCTGGCGGAGATGGATCGGGCGGTGCGTGAGTTGGACCTGCGGGGGCTCATGCTCTACTCCCGCATCGGCAACGACCCGGTGGACGCCCGCACCTACGACGCCCTCTACGCCCGCGCGGCGGAGCTGGACGTACCGGTGGTCATCCACCCCATCGTGCCCTCGTGGGGGGCGGCCATCAAGGACTACTCCATGATCCCCATGGTGGGCCTGATGGTGGAGCAGAGCTTCGCCACTCTGCGGCTCATCCTGGGGGGAGTGTTGGAGCGCCACCGGCGGCTGAAGGTGGTCCAGCCTCACTGTGGCGGCATCCTGCCCTACCTGTGGGGGAGGATTGAGAACCAGACCGAAGTCATGGGCCGGGGCAGGGAGAACATCACCCAGCCGGCGCGCCACTATTACCGGCGCGTCTACTTGGACACCGTGTCGCCCGCCCCCGAGGCCATCCGCTTCGCCTACGACTTCGCCGGCGCCGACCGCCTCGTCTTCGGCAGCGACCACCCCTGGGTGGACATCGGGTTGTTCCTCCGACTGATCGAGGGTATGGACGTTCCGGCGGCGGACAAGGAGCGGATCCTGGGCGGCAATGCCCGCCAGCTCTTCCGCATCAGGTGAGAGGTTTCGGCTCGAAGGGCACGCGCCTGACGGCGGTCATTGACGGGAACTGGGGAGGCCGATGAAGACAGCCATCTGTAACGATACCTTCCAGGACTGGGACTTTGAGCGAGTGTGCTGGCTCGTGGCCGAGGTGGGCTACGACGGGGTGGAGATAGCCCCCTGGACCTTCGCCGACTCCGTATGTGACATAACCAGCGGGCAGCGCCGGCGGATCCGGTCCATCGCCGAGGGAACGGGGCTGGAAGTCGTCGGCCTGCACACCGTCACCCGGGGGCCGGAGGGCATCTACCTCAACCACTCCGATCCCTCCATCAGGGCCCGCACCAGCGCCTATCTGCGGTCGCTGGCCGACTTTTGCGGCGATGTGGGTGGCTCCATCATTGTCCTGGGCTCGGCCAAGCACCGCAACGTCCTTCCCGGGCTGAGCCCGGTGGAGGCGTGGGGCTATGCGGTGGATACGCTGGCGGGGGCGCTGGATCGGGCCGCAGAGAGAGGCGTCACCTTTTGCCTGGAACCCCTCAGCCACACGCTCACCGACTTCCTCACCCGCGCCGCCGAAGCCCTGCAGATGGTGGAGGAGGTTAGCCACCCCAACCTGCAGATGATGCTGGACGTACGCAGCGCCAGCCACGACGAGGCGCCCATTCCAGACCTCATCCGCCGCTCCGGCCGGCACCTGGCCCACTTCCACGCCAACGACGACAACGGGCGGGGACCGGGCATGGGGGGAGCTGACTACGCGGCCATCGCCTCTGCCCTCCGAGAGGTGGGCTACTCGCGCTACCTGTCGGTCGAGGTGTTCGACTTCAGCCCGGACCCGGAGACCATCGCCCGGGAGAGCGTGGCACAGCTGCGGCGGTACTTCGGTGCGGGGACGATAGGGTGATTAGAACTAAGTATGTCGTAACTTACAGGGCGCTATAGGAACGGTCGCGTGGCACGCACCAACGGTCGGTCCTAGGGGAGAGCGAGAGATGGGCTACCGCGCTGCGACTATAGGCCGCACGGGGCGAGGCGACTACGGTCACAGTCTGGAAATGAGCTGGGTCGGGCTCCCGGATGTGGACTACGTCGCCATCGCCGACGAGGACGAGGCCGGGCGGGCGAGTGCTGCCGAGCGCACAGGCGCCCGGGCCGCGTATGCTGACTACCGGCAGATGCTGGCAGCGGAGCGGCCCGATCTGGTGGCGGTAGCCCCACGCTGGCTGGACTGCCACGCCGACATGGCGATCGCCTGTGCCGAGGCCGGTGTCCGTGGGGTGCTGTGCGAGAAGCCGCTGGCCCGCAGCCCGGCCGAGGCCGATGCCATGCTAGAGGCTTGCCTCCAGGCGGGAACCAGAATCGCCATTGCGCATCAGGCGCGGGTGACGCCACCGGTGCTGGCGGCTCGGCAGATGGTGCAGGACGGGGCCATCGGGCGCCTCCTCACCATGCAGGCGGCGGGCAAGGAAGATGTGAGGGGCGGGGGCGAAGACCTGATGGTGCTGGGCACCCATTTCCTCGACCTAATGTGCTTCTTCGCCGGGCGTCCCTCCTGGTGCATGGCGGACGTGACCGTGGGCGGCCGCCCTCTCGCTCCGAAAGACGTTCGGCTCGGCCCGGAGGGCATAGGGCCCATGGCCGGGGATCAGGTGCTGGCGGTCTACGGGTTCGACGGCGGCGTCAGGGGGCAGTTTCGCTCCTTCCGGGGCCTGCCCGGCGGGGCCCGGCGTATGGGGGTGGATCTGTACGGCTCGGAAGGGATCCTGTCTATCCGAGGAAGCAACCGGCGGGAGGTGTACTGGCTCCGCTCGGGGCTATGGGCTCCAGGCGACCAGAGCCGCTGGGAGGCAGTGGAGGTCCCAAGCTGGGAAGCCCTGCCAGTGGAGCAGAGGCTGGTGCAGACCAATCGATGGCTGGCCTGGGACCTGGTCCGGGCCGTCGAGGAAGGGAGGGAACCGGTGTCGAGCGGCGCCGACGGACGGGTGGCCCTGGAGATGATTCTGGCCGCTTACGCCTCGGCCATCCATGGCAGGCGAGTGGCTCTCCCTCTGGCTTCGCGCGAGCATCCCCTGGAGCGGCTGCACATCGGTGGTGAGAGCGGTGCCCGCTGAATGGGGGAAGCCATGGGGCCGCAAGCGGCGATCTCGCGGCCGCTGTTGCACGAGCGAACTCTGCCTGCGCCCTGGACAGCCACGGACTCTGCCCGTACGAGACAACGCCCCTGTCGTAGGGGCGAACCTCGTGTTCGCCCTCGGGCCGGCACCGGCGCACGCAGCGCACCCCTGGTTGGCCATCGTGCCTGTCGTAGGGGCGAACCTCGTGTTCGCCCTCAGACTCGTGTTCGCCCTCGGGCAGGGCATCGCCCCCGCATCGCCCGCAAGGAGAACCACGACCCCATGAAGAAGTCCATCACCCTGCGTGCCTTCCCCGAGAGCATGAGCAGCCGGGAACGCTGCAGCCTGGCCCGTCGGGCCGGATACGACGCCGTGGAGCTCAACCTGGAGCCGGGTCTCGACCTCAACCCCACCAGCTCAGACCGGGAGCTGCTCGCCTTTGGCCGGATGGTGCGCGACCTGGGCCTGGAGATCAGCTCCATCTACTCCCGCCAGCAGTGGGAGTACTGCCTCAGCACCGCGGATGCAGCTCGCCGAGCCCAGGCCGTCGCCGTGGTCGGGCGTCTGATCGAGGTCGCCGGCCTGCTGGGCATCGGGGCGGTACTGGTGATCCCTGGCGCCGTTGACGACTCGCTGTTCGGCAAAGAGCCGGAGATCGTCCGGTGCGACGTGGTCTACGAGCGGGTCCAGGCGGCGCTGAGCGGTCTGCTTCCTCTGGCGGAGGAGGCGGACACGGTGCTCGCCCTGGAGAACGTCCCCAACAAGTTCCTGCTTAGCCCTTTGGAGATGGCCCGCTTCGTGGACGAGCTGAACAGCCCGCACGCGGGCGTGTATCTGGACGTAGCTAACGCCATGTTGGTGGGCTACCCGGAGCACTGGATCGAAATCCTGGGCCCGCGCATCAAGCGGGTACACGTCAAGGACTACCGCCCAGAGTTGGGTGGTCTGGACGGCTTTGCCGGGCTCCTTCAGGGAGCCGTGAACTGGCCCAGAGTAGCGGCGGCCCTGCGGGGCATAGGATACGACGGGTACATCACGTCCGAGGTGTTACCGGCCTACCGGTACCATGGAGAGAGGCTGATCTTCGAGACCAGCGCCGCCATATCGGCCATATTCGACATCACGTAACCCTGTAGAGCTGGGGAGGTTCGACCAGATGCTCAACGCCCGACAGCGATTCCGCCAGACTATGACCTTCGGCGATCCGCAGGGGGTCTTCTTCTGGTGCCGTTCCGGCGCCCTCCGCCAGGCCACTCTACACCGCTGGTTCCAGGAGGGCCTGCCGGCCGAGCTGGGCAGCAGCGACTCGAAGGAGGCGTGGCGGGAATCCTGGCGGAAGGTGCGCGACTACCTCGGCTTCGACCGCAGCGAAGACCTGCCGGTGGACTATGGCCCCTTGCCGCGATTCGAGGAGCGAATCCTGGAGCAGGACGAGCGGTATCAGATCTGGATAGACGAGCTGGGGGCCAAGCGCCTGGACTTCCGCGAGCAGCCGGAGCCGGGCTTCCAGACCCGCACCTGGATCGAGTTCCCGGTCAAGACGCGGCACGACTACCTGCGTATCATCGAGAGACACGACGCCGGCCACCCCGAACGGTATCCCTCCGATTGGTCCCAGTACGCCGCCAGCATCAAGGATCGGGACTACCCGGTGCGGTTGGTGATACCCTCCATGTTCTCCAAGGTGCGGGACTGGATGGGCCTGGAGGCGATGTCGGTGTGCATGTACGACGATCCGGGGCTCATGCACGAGATGATGGAGTTCGTGGCCGACTTCGTCATCGAGGCCACGCGACGGGCCCTGGCGGACGTGGAGGTGGATTGGGTGATGCTCCATGAGGACATGGCCTACAAGACCGCCTCCATGATCTCTCCGGCCATGGTGCGCCGGTTCATGCTCCCTGGCTACCGGAGGATCGTCTCCTTCATCAGGGACGCGGGCGTGCCCGTAGTCAGCATGGACAGCGACGGCAATATCAACGAGCTGATCCCTATCTGGCTGGAGGCGGGGATAGACAGTGTCTTCCCTCTGGAGATCGCTGCGGGGATGGACCCCGTGGCCCTGCGGGAGCGGTACGGGCAGAGGCTGGGCCTCATCGGGGGGATAGACAAGCGGGAACTGGCCCGGGACAAGGCAGCGGTGGAACGCGAAGTGCTGGCGAAGGTGCCGCAGCTTCTGAGGAGCGGCGGCTACATCCCCAACGTGGACCACGGTGTGCCCACGGACGTGCCGTACGAGAACTTCCGCTACTTCGTTCAGCTGGTGAGAGAGGTGGAGGCCGAGGTGTTCGGCAGCAAGGGGGGCGGTGCGGGCCTTGCCGCGGCGGCGCCATCGCGGGAAAGCACGCGGCGGCCCTGAGGCTTAGCTGGAGCCCGGTCCGGGAGTCGGGCACTATCCCGCCCAGGGTGGGTCGTTATGCTCACACGGTCAGGAGGCCAGTCGCGGCATTGCTGGGGGAGCGCTTGGGGCCACCCGCTTCGGGTGCAGCCTCTGGCGCTACGCGAAATGCTAGCAGCCGGCACGCCGGGTGCGGATCTCGATCGGAGAGCCCGGCATCATCCCGCCTGAGCCGGCGCCGGGCTGTCGCACTCGGGGGGTGGACCGTGCCGCCATGGGAACTGCCCGAGGCGAGCGCTGGCCGGGCAGAGGAGGGTAGAAGGCGCCGGCGAAACGTCGGGGGCGTATTTAAGCTAATGTGTATTATCTTGCATACCTGCCGATGTGGCTGAGGCCGACGCCTGGGCGGTGCAGCGGCGGTCAATCCCACCGGCCGGGCTCGCACGCCACCGCCAGGCGCGTTCGGCAGCC
The DNA here is from genome assembly GCA_013178015.1 of Anaerolineae bacterium. Taxonomy (NCBI): domain Bacteria; kingdom Bacillati; phylum Chloroflexota; class Anaerolineae; species Anaerolineae bacterium. The sequence goes on along the minus strand of JABLXR010000033.1, from coordinate 4,185 downwards.
GCCAGGCATGTTAGGCTGCATGGCGGTAAGCGTGGAGCTGTACACTAACGCCTACACGGGCCTAAGCCCGGCGCGTTCCACCGGGACGGGCGTCAAGGCGGCGGGCGCGCCAGTCGCGGCGTCCGCCCCGGCGCCCAAGGAGAGGCGACGCTCTCGCCCGGCCTGCGGCCGACGCCACTGGGCGCAGACCCGGCCCTGGGCGCGATCGCCGGCCGTCGACCGCATGAGCAGCACCGCATCGCAGAGTGGCAAGGGTCTGCTACCGCCCCATCTCATCGGTACGGGCCACTCATCTATGCGCTTATGTCCAGTGCTGGGGACATGTCATGAGTTCTGCCCATGGTCACCCAGGCATTGTTTGTCACGCGAAGTATTATAGTCAAAGAGCTAAGTGATTACTATTTTACGGCCCTGTACTTGCAGACGTAGAGCAACAGCTTCGGCAAGCCAGGATCTTGGCAAGGCGGCAACCGGAGCAGGAGCAGGCCAATCCGCGGTGGCCGTCGTCGTTGGCCCCCTACTCCGCGCGGGGGTATAGTGCTTCTCGGTGCTCTGGCGCTTGTGGCTGCGTGTAGCGTCCGAACGAGCATTGGGTCGGGCGATCCGCCAGTGGCGGGATGGCCGCGGCGCCGCACGAAGGGCCGATCGTCGGCCGCCCGGGAGGTTACTCAGCCGGTGCAGCTCGGGTTCGCTCGGTCGTAGCTCCGGGTCCAGCCCGGAGGGGTACCGGGCGTCGGGGCCCTTCGCCCGCATTCTTGGCCGTCGCCGGCGTATTGCCGGAGGGTTTGTCTCGTAGTAAGATGGTATCAGAGGCTGACAGGCAGTTCATGGCCGAGGCCTTGAGGGAGGCGCTGTTAGCTCCTCCTCACGGCGACGTGCCCGTCGGGGCCGTGGTAGTGCTGGACGGTCAGGTGATCGGCCGGGGCCACAACGAGAAGGAGTGCAGGCCGGACCCGACCGCCCACGCTGAGATCCTGGCTCTGCGGCAGGCAGCTGGACGGCTGGGCACCTGGAGGCTCTCGGGGGCCACTCTGTACTGCACCATGGAGCCCTGCCTGATGTGCGCCGGAGCCATGCTTCAGGCGAGGCTAGGGCGGCTGGTGTACGCCGTGGATGACCCAAAGGCAGGGGCCGCTGGAAGCCTGCTGGATGTGCTAAGGGCCCCGTTCCTGAACCACAGGGTGGAGGTGGTGCGGGGAGTCCTGGCGGCCGAAGTAGCCGCAGTGCTGAAGGAGTTCTTCTCCGGGCTCAGGTCGGCAACGTCGGAAGAATGACATATGGGAAGGTGCCGGAGCGGTTGATCGGGGCGCTCTCGAAAAGCGTTGTGGGGGTGACTCCACCGTGGGTTCGAATCCCACCCTTCCCGCCTCTCTATCCCTTGAAGACGTCGCGCCATCTTCCTAGGAGCGGCCCGACGTCTTCAAGGGCTGGCGGCAATCGGCTTCGCGAGCCGCCGGTATCCCCCCGTAGCCTGGCAACGGCGATTCGTGCCAGCTCATGCCCGGCCTGGCGGTAGTACCGACCGGCAGACCCCCGGCTGGTCCTCTAGATCAGCCCCACCGCCTTCCCCACCCCGTAGAACGTCTCCAGCACCCGCTCCATCTGCTCGTCCGTGTGCGTGGCCATGTACGACGTCCGCAAGAGCGACTTGCCCGGCGGCACCCCCGGCGGGATGACGCAGTTGGTGTAGACGCCGGCCTCGAAAAGCGCCTTCCACATGGCCAGCGTGGCCTCGTCGTCCCCGATGTAGATGGGAATGACCGGAGTCTGGCTGTTCCCGATGTTGTAGCCCATGCGCACATACTCGCTGCGCATGTGCTCGGCCAGGGCGAGCAGCCTCTGGCGCCTCTGGGGTTCCTCGATCATGATGGTGAGAGCCATGGCCGCCGCCGCCACGTTCGATGCCGGGGCACTGGCGCTGAAGATCAGGCTTCGGGCGAAGTGCTGGATGTAGTGGATCACCTGATCGTCCCCGGCGATGAAGCCCCCCAGAGAAGCGAAGGACTTGGAGAAAGTGCCCATGATCAAGTCAACATCGTCCGTCACGCCGAAGTGCGCTGCGGTACCCCTGCCCTCTCCCAGCACTCCGATGCTGTGAGCGTCGTCCACCATGAGCCGGGCTCCGTAACGCTTGCAGAGCGCGATGATCTCGGGCAGCGGGGCGATGTCCCCGCCCATGCTATAGACCCCGTCGACTACTACCAGCTTTCCCACTGAGTCCCCGCAGGAGGCAAGGACCTTCTCCAGGCTGTCCAGGTCGTTGTGCAGGAAGCGCTTCATCTCCCCGCGCGACAGAAGACAGCCATCTATGATGCTGGCGTGATCATCTCTATCCGTGATGACCACGTCGCCCCGACCGACCAGGGCGGAGATCGTGCCCAGGTTGACCTGGTACCCCGTGGAGAAGACGAGGGCTGCCTCCTTACCCACGAACTCCGCCAACCGCCGCTCCAGATCCACGTGCAGATTGAGGGTCCCGTTCAGGAAGCGGGAACCAGTACAGGAGGGGCCGTACCTCTCTACTGCCTCCATGGCCGCCCGTCGGACACGAGAGTCCGTCGTCAGGCCCAGGTAGTTGTTGGACCCTATCATGATCAGACGGCGGCCATCTATCACCACCTCCGTCCCCTCGGTGTCCTCCAGGGGGATAAAATAGGGATAGTAGCCGCCGGCCATGGCCTCTCGGGCTATGGTGAAGTCATAGCACTTGGCGAGGACGTCCATGGGCACCTCCGCTCGGGGATTGTCTTCGAGTTGCGGATTCGGGCCACATGATACCCGTTTGCCGGGCCTGCCACAAACGCCGGTCCTGCCGTTTGAGCCGCGACTCAGCATGGCATATAACTTGCACAACTGGAGGCAGAGCCTTACAGGGAGGAAGATGGGGTGGCGGTTGCGCCGGCCGGTGTGGAGTGCGTGCGGGAACGCTTTGGCTCCCTTGAGGTGGACGGGTTCCTGGTCACACACCCACTCAACATGCGGTACTTGGTGGGGTTCACCGGAGATGTAGGTCTGCTCCTGATCTGGGAGGACGGTGCTGAACTGGCAGTGGACCCCCGATACACGGAGCAGGCGCGCCGCGAGGTGAACGGCCTCGCCTTACGGGAGGTGCGAGGCGAGTGGCAAGAGGCCCTTGCCGAGATGGTGGGGCAGCAGGGGCTTCAGGTCGTCGGCATCGAGGCCGACCACGTCAGCGTCTCACAGCATCACCGCTGGGTGCACGCTCTGCCCGAGGGGGTGGTGCTGCGGCCTCTGTCGGACGTGGTCGAGGCCTTTCGGGCGGTGAAGACGTCGGAGGAGATCGCCGTCATCGAGCGAGCGGTTCGCCTCACCGACGAGACCCTCATGGCCCTGCGCGGCTGGTTGCGCCCAGGGGTGAGCGAGCGCGATGCTGCCTGGTTCGTGGAATCCTACGTGCGCACCCATGGCGGCGAGGCGATGGCTTTCGATCCCATCGTGGCGGCGGGCACCAACGGTGCTATGGCCCACGCTCGTCCTACCGATCGCGCCATCTCCGCAGAGGAGCCCATCGTCGTGGACATCGGAGCCAGGGTGGATGGTTACTGCGCCGACCTCACCCGTACGCTCTGGATGGGCCCCCCCAGTGACCGATTTCAGTCTCTCTACAATCTGGTGCTCGAGGCGCAGCTGGCGGCCGAGAACGGCATGAAGGCCGGTATGGCAGCCAAAGACGCCGACGCCTTGGCCCGTTCTGTGATCCAGGCTTCCGGCTACGGCGACCAATTCGGGCATGGGTTGGGGCACGGAGTCGGGCTGGCCGTCCATGAGGCCCCCAGAGTGTCCCAACGGTCCGATGCCGTTCTGGAGAAGGGAAACGTCTGCACCGTGGAGCCGGGAGTATACCTGCCCGACTGGGGCGGAATACGAATTGAGGACGTGGTAGTGATCGAAGCAGGGAGAGCGCGCGTTCTGACCCGTGCCTCCAAAGAACCTTGGCTAGCCATATAGGCTGGGAGGACAGCACATGAGCAGTTCGGCCACTTGGAGCAGCACTCACGCGGTCGGGGCAGGTGCCGGACCTCGCCCCCTGCGACCGACCCGGAGGCCACGGGCGGGTGGCCTTAGCTCCACCTCTGGCAATCCGGCGATGGTGTTCCTGATCGCAGGATTCATCGCTGGACTACTGGTGGGTCTGCCGGTGCTGGGCTGGTGGCTGTGGCCAGT
>JABLXR010000032.1 GCA_013178015.1 Anaerolineae bacterium | reverse complement strand
CCCGTCCGACTTGGCACCAGCTTATCGGGAGGCCTACGTCGCCATGGCCGCCGATTCCTATGCCCTCAGCGGCGATCTGGCCCTGGCGAAGGCGCGCCTCAGCTCGTGGGACCAAGAAGAGGCAGGCCGCATGTTGGAGCGCCTCCGCCAGGCCGCGGCCGACTCGGGGAGCATGGTACAGGCCATGCGGCTGGAGCAGCTCGCGGCGGATCTGGAGCTAGTCGCCGCCGCTGGCGGGCAGAAGACGACCGAGCCCGCCCCTGCCGAAGGTCCGCAGGCGCGCGCCACCGGGGCCGGGAGTGATGCTTCTTCCTTGCTGCTGGTGGCCGGCGTGGTGCTGGCAGGCGGTGGGCTGCTTGCGGCAGGCTATGCCGTCTTTCGACGGGCCGGTGTGGGTACTGTGACCTCCGCCCTGTCAGCCCTCAGAGCGCGTGCCGCTCGCGTGCCGCGCCCGCGCTTCGGGCCCAGCCCGCGGGTAACTACCGACTCGGCGCCGGCGAGACGCGAGGTCGGCCCGCCCACACAACCCGGGGCGGAGGCGGCTGTCGCCCGGCCGGAGGGGCCGGACCAGGAGGAGGACGAGATAAGCCTGGACGAAGCCCTCACCCTCCTCGCGCAGGAGATCGAAATCGAGGACCACGAAGAGCCTGCTCCCGATCGAGCCGAGACCCTTCCTCAGCTCGGGCGCGAGCGGGAAACAGCCCACGACGCGAACGTGATCGGCACCTACATGGCCACGTACCGGCACGGCTGCGATGAGATGTTCGACACCTCATTCAACCTGGAAGCGGATGATGGCGAGTTCCTGGGCGAGTGCGGCGTCGGAGTGGCAGAGACTGTGGGCGATTCCAGCCCCGAGCGGGCCTGCGCCATGGAGATCTGGCTCTTCGACAAGGGAGACATCCGTACCACCACCAAGCTCCTGGTGAGCGACTTTGCTCTCGATGACCCTGACATCCGGGATACCCTCGCTGGCAGGGGCGAAATCGTGAGGGCATCCAGAGGCCAGTCACTGCGCCTGGAGACGGCGGGCCTGGAGCTAAGGACCGAGGTCATCGACGTCAGATATGGCGATGAGCCGGACGCTCCCCCTCACTCCTACTTCCAAGAACTCACCCTGGAGCTAAGGGTAACTCGCAGAGACTAGAGCTTCTGGGTGAACTCGGCCTGCAGTCACAGGCGGCGGGGTGCCTTTGAGGAGCACCCCGCCGCCTGCTTACGACTCCAAGCCGAGTTGAGCAACTAGCGTACGGCCCGTTCCTCGGCCGCTATGCGGACAATCTCGACGAACTCGTCTGCCTTCAGGCTGGCCCCCCCGATGAGCCCCCCGTCAATGTCGGGCTGCTGCAGGAGCTCCCGGGAATTGGCAGCATTCATGCTGCCGCCGTACTGCACCCGCATGGCCTGCGCCACCTCACTGCCGTACAGCTCCGCTACCGTCGCCCGTACCACATCGGCGATGACCCGGTTCGCGCCCTCCGCGGTGGCGGCGCGGCCCGTACCGATGGCCCAGATAGGCTCGTAGGCGATCACTACGTCCCTAACCTGCTGTCCGGTAAGGCCCGATAGCACCCCACGCACCTGGCTCGAGACCACCCGTTCCGTCTCGCCTCGTTCGTTCTGCTCCAGGTCCTCGCCCACGCAGATGATCGGCACCAATCCGTGCTTGAGGGCGGAATGAACCTTCTGATTCACGAAGCCATCGGTCTCTCCGAAGTACCCACGGCGTTCAGAATGCCCCAGAATCACATACCGGCATAGCTCTCGCACCATCAACGGAGAGATCTCTCCCGTGTACGCGCCTGCCTCGGCCGGGTACAGGTTCTGTGCCCCTAGGCCGATATCAGTGCCCTCCACCAAAGCGCTCACCACCACCAGGTCCACGAACGGGGGGCACAGCACCTTCTCCACCCCGCGGATGGCTGCCAATCGGTCCTTCATGGCCTGGACCAGCTCCCGGGCTTCAGATGGGGTCTTGTTCATCTTCCAGTTGCCCGCAATATGGGGACGCGCATATCTGCTCCTCGGCACTAAGCCTTTGTCAAGATGGGCGAAAGACGCGGGATGGTATCACAGAGCACAGAGGCCAGCAAGGCTGGTTCCGGGTCACGGAGAGCACGATCGGGGACTCGATCCTGCGGGCCCTCTTCCCCGCAGCAGCCCCGCCCGGCGCGGCTCAGCCGACGTCTGGGGGGCGAAACCTACGGCACACCTCACTCAGGCTTCTGGCCACAGCGCCCAAGGTCGTCGCTCTCTCGGTCCTGGAATCCTCACGGCCGTTGTCGAGCGGGACCCGCGCCTGCCCCTCGACGGTCGAAGGGTTGTGTTCGAGCCGATCCCGGCTCTCGAGCTTGCGGCCAGACCTGAGTGCGGCCTCCATGCTCCCTCCTCTGGGAACGAGCGCGCTCTCATCATCGAGCGCCTTCTCCACCGTCCGGTCGGTCTTCGCCCCGGGATTCTATCCGTGGCCGGGGCATACCGCAACCCCTGCTTCTCCGGAGATCGACCGACCTGCCGGGAAGGCTCTCCAGAGGCATTGCGGCATCCGGTTCGCATGGGGGACGCGGGCGCCCAGGGTCGCGTTGACAGAGCGGCGTCGTCCCTCTAGGATGCCTTCCACCCACAGGCCATCTCTCAACAAGACCGTGCCGAACCGGTCTAGGAGGACATAGCTATGCGTTCCACTCCCATCGGACTGGTTATGATGAACGACGAGCGCCCGCACGTGATTGAGCAGAACGAGTCGCTCAACGTGTCGGTGCTGAGGCGCTGGGCTGAGGTGATCCGAGGCGCTCTGGTGAACAGCGATGGCTCTCGCCCCGAGGTGGTGGTGCTTGACCACACGGTGTCGTCAGTGCGCAGTGCCCAGGAGGCGGGCGAGCAGCTCAGGCGCGCGGGTTGTCGGTCCCTGGTGATGTGCTACAACGTGTGGAACTTCCCCTTCCTGACCTGGCCTCTGCTCCAGACGCTCGGGCCCGACACGCCCGTCCTCAGCCTTTCTAACAACAATGGGCGCTTCCCCGGCAATGTCGGTTTGCTGGCGACCGACGGGGCGCTGAGGCAGGCAGGGTTGCGCACGCACCGCATCGTAGGAGAGCTGGACGACCCCGCTACTCGGGCCAGCGTGATCAGTTGGCTGCGGGCGGCTCAGGCGCGCACCGCCATACAAGGGGAGGTCTATGGCCTATATGGCGGCCATAGCATGGGGATGGAGACGGGCTACTTCCACCTGGTGCCCAGCCTGCAGAAGTTCGGCTGCACTGCCCGGCAGGTAGACCAGTTGCTCTTGGTAGAGCGCATGAAAGCGGTGGATCAGGCCGAAGTCAGACGGGGCCGCGAGTGGTTCGAGCGCCTGCTAGGCGATCGCCTGCGGTACGACGGCAAGATGCTTACCCAGGAGACCCTGGAGACGCAGCTCCGGCTGTACCTGGCCCTGGAGGACGTGAACCACGAGAAGGGCTTCGACTTCTGCGGGCTCAAGGGACAACGAGAACTGACTGAGTACGTCTGCCTGGGGGACGTTCCCGAGATGTTGATGAATGACCCCTATGACTGGCGGGGTCCCAAGGAGCCTACCGTCTGTGCCACCGAGGCCGATAGCTTCGCCGCCATCACTATGGAGATCCTCAAGTACATCAGTGGTGGGCTGCCCACTCTGTTCATGGACGTGCGGCTGTATCACCCGGACCTGAACCTTTGGGACTGGTGCAACTCTGGCAACCACGCCAGCTGGTACGCCCGCCGCAGCTCGGACCCGGCAGAGAACTTCTCCAAGGTGACGTTGCATCCCGCCCTCGAGTTCTACTTCAAGGCCGGCGGCGCTTCGGTCGAATTCGATGCCGCCGCAGGGACTATGACGTACGCCCGTCTGGGCCTCTGGGACGACGAGCCCTACATGGTCATAGTGGCAGGTGAGGCAGTGGAGCTCCACCCGGAGGAGAGCGCGAGGCTCAAGTCTGAGACCGATCCAACCTGGCCCCATGTGTGGGCCCGGTTGGATGCGTCGTTCGAAGAGTTCCTGGCTGTCTTCCCTGCCAACCACGTCCAGGGCGTCTACGGAGATCACGTCGAAGCACTCACCCGATACTGCGACATCGCTGGCATCACACCGGTCGTCCTCGGAGAGGCCGGCCAGAAGAGGATACCGCCCATATGGGAACGCCTAAGCAGCTCCTCCTAGGCATTGACGTAGGCGCCACCGGCATCAAGGCTGGCGTGTTCGATAGCACCGGCAGCCTGCTGGCTTCCGCCGGTCGCCGCAACGGCCCCGTTCACCAGCCCGGGGGACAGCCCGGCTGGATGATCTGGGACGTGGAGCGCATCTGGGAGAGCGTGTGCTCGGCGTGCGCTGAGGCGCTGGCCCAGGCCGAAGGAGAAGTCGCCGGGGTGTCCGTAACCGGGTTCGGCGCCGACGGCGTCCCACTGACGCGCGACGGGGAGCTGCTGTACCCCATGATCTCGTGGCACTGCGCCCGGACGGTGGCTCAGCGGGACTGGCTCAACCATCAGGTGGATCCACTGGAGATCTACCGGATCACTGGCTATCACAACTACCCGATCAACACCATTAACCGCTTGCGCTGGCTCCGGGAGCACGAACCGATGGTCCTGGACCGCGCCCACCGCTGGCTCATGGTCCAGGACTACATCGTCTATCGCCTGACCGGAGCCTTCAGCACTGAGGCAACCATTGCCTCGACCACCATGGGGTTCGATCTGAACACCCTAAGCTGGTCGGAGCGCCTTCTATCAGTGGTGGAGGCGCCGCTAGGTATCTTCCCGGAGATCAGCCGCCCCGGCTCCGTCCTGGGCACAGTGCACTCTCTGGCTTCCGATAGGTCTGGCATCCCCGCCGGCACCCCGGTCGCTACAGGCGGGCACGACTGCGAGATCGGGGCCCTGGGATCGGGCGTCACCTCGCCGGAGACATACATAGACATCACCGGCACCTGGGAGATGGTGATCGCCGCACTAGACAGCTTCCAGCCGCTGCAGGCTCTCTACTCCGAGGGGATTGACTACGAGTGCCACACGGTGCCGGATCGGTACCTTTGTCAAGGGCTGATGCTGGCCGGCGGTGTGGTCGAGTGGGTCCTGAATGCGTTCTATAGCGACGTGGCGCCGGATCGCCGCTACGAGGCGCTGATGCAAGAGGCGGCGGCCGAATCAGCAGGTTCCGGCGGGGTCATGGTCCTGCCCGCCTTCGTGCGAGGCATGGGCGCGTTTCAGGCCCACGACGCCACCGGCGCCATTATCGGCCTCACCACCACCACCCGCCGAGGTCAGGTAGCCCGGGCTGTCCTAGAGGCCTGCTGCTACCAGCTTCGCAAGCAGACGCAGGTGATATCCAGCGAGCTAGGCATTCGGCCAAGTTCCATGCTGGTTCTGGGAGGAGCCACGCGAAACCCGCTCTGGCTCCAGATGAAGGCAGATGTGACCGGGCTGCCGGTGGATGTGCCCAAACACGAGGAGATCACACTCCTCGGGGCAGCTATGCTGGCCGGAGTGGGCGCAGGCGTCTACGCCGACCTCGATGAGTCCATCGAGGCTACCCGGTTCCCGTCGCGCACGTCGGAGCCTGATCCTGAGGCGCACCGGCGGTACTCCGACCTGTACGAGAGCCTTTTCGCCCTCTTACCATCATCGCTTGGGTCAGTGAACCGGGGCGTCTCAGAGCGCTTCGCTGGCTGAGTTCGCTGCCGTACTCCCGGGCCGGCGCCCATAGCGAGCGAGCGCCGGTCCGGGCAACTGCCCAGGGGTGGCTCTGCGTGCCATCCGATTCAGCGCACTCAGGGGCTGGCCCGGTCTCGCTGCCTGACGGTGTCAGAGCAGCTACCGGCCTCCACCGAGGTGGCTCGCTGGCCATCTCGCAAGTAGGGCTCCAGCTGGCCCAGTAGACTGAGGGGCACCGAAGCCACGATCAGCGTGCCTTCTGCCAGGTGCTCCTGTCGGTGAACGTTGCCGCAGCGATGCACGGCCGAGAGCACGTTCGAACGCTCGTAGGGGATCACGGCTCTGACCTCTACGCCCCGCCGGGCTATCACCTGAGCGATGGTGGCCAGGAGCTTGTCGATCCCTTCCCCTGTGAGCGCCGAGATGGCCACGATGCTGTCGCTGCTCTCGGCTCGAGCGCGCCGCGCCTCCTCCTCCGGCAAGAGATCGACCTTGTTGAGCCCCACTACCACTGGGGTATCCTCCACCCCCAACTCCCGCAAGGTAGCGTCGACCACCTCGACCTGCCTCTCCACGTGGGGGTGTGTTATGTCCACTACATGCAGGATCACATCCGCGTCGGTGATCTCTTCCAGGGTGGCCCGGAAGGCTGCTACGAGGTCTGGGGGTAGCTTCTGCACGAAACCGACGGTATCCGTGAGCAGCGCTTCCCCTCCTCCAGGCAGACGGACCCGACGGGTCGTCGGATCCAGAGTGGCAAACAGCTGATCTGCCGCCAGCACGTTGCTGCCCGAGATGCGATTAAGGAGGGTGGACTTGCCGGCGTTGGTGTAGCCCACGATGGCCACGATGGGGATGCCGCTCTTGCGACGCCGGCCACGATACAGGGCCCTGTGCCGGCGCACATCCTCGAGCTCCCGCCTCAGTTGGGTCAGCCGCTCTCTCATCCGTCGGCGGTCTACCTCGAGCTGAGTCTCTCCCGGCCCTCGCAGGCCGACCCCGCCGCGGGTCTGACGCGAGAGATGCGTCCAGGCTCGGGTGAGCCGAGGTAGCATGTACTCGTACTGGGCCAATTCGACCTGGAGGGCTCCTTCACGCGTGCGCGCGTGCTGGGCGAAGATGTCCAGTATAAGTGAGCGCCGGTCTATCACCCGGGTGCGAAGCTCGCGCTCCAGGTTACGTTGCTGACTGGGGGATAGGTCATCGTCGAAGATGACCACGTCGTATGGTACCGCGCTCTTGAAAGCCCTGACCTCCTCCACTTTGCCGGGGCCCACGAAATAGGTGGCATTGGGCTGATCGAGAGCTTGGGTAAACTCCCCTACTACCTGCACCCCTGCCGTGCGCGCCAATAACGCCAACTCATCCAGGGAGTCGTCCACCGGCCAGGCGCCGGCCTTGCTTCGCATATCAACGCCCACCAGGACGGCTCGCTCCACTTGCTGCTCAGTGCTTTGAAGCTGTTCCTTGTCTATGCTGGTTCTCCTCCCATACTACATCGCTGACCGGGACTCAGCTCCGCCCCGACCACCAGTCCTCCCACCGCTGCATAGCCTCGGCAATGCGACCCGCGGGCTGCACCAGGGAGATGCGGGCATACCCTTCACCGCAGTCGCCGAAGGTAGATCCGGGCGCGATGCTCACTCCCGTCGCCTCCAGCAGCTGCTGACAGAAATCCGCCGACCGCCAACCTTTGGGCACCGGGGTCCAGACGTAGATCGCCCCCTGTGGGCGGCGCACGTTCAGGCCCATGCGATGGAGCCCTGCGACGGCAACCTCCATGCGCTCAGCGTACACCGCATTCCGCTGCTCCAGCCAGGTCTGATCGCCCGTCAAAGCCTCAATCGCCATCTCCTGCACCGGCAGGGCGATCCCTGAGTCCACGTTGCTCTTCACCAGCGCCAATGCCTTTACCGCTTCTCGATTCCCGACCGCCATGGCCACTCGCCAGCCCGCAAGGTTGTGGCTCTTGGACAAGGAGTTGAACTCCAGAGCCACATCTATCGCCCCAGGGACCTCGAGGATGCTGGGAGCGCGATAGCCGCCGTACGTGTTCTCGGCGTAGGGGGCGTCGAAGCATAGGAGCAAGTCGTGCTCTCGGCAGAAGTCTACCGCCTCCCGCAAGTACTCCTCCGGGGCAGCCACCCCGGTCGGGTTGTTAGGGTAGTTGAGCCACATGAGCCGAGCTCGGTTCAGTACGTCTCCCGGTATGGACTGAAGGTCGGGAAGGAAACCATTCTCCTCCCGGAGGGGCATCGGATGATAGCCTGCTCCGACCATCACCGGCCCCATGCTATACGTCGGGTAACCGGGATCGGGCACCAGTGCCAGATCTCCCGGATCGAGCCAGGCGGTGGCAATGTTAGCGATCCCTTCCTTGCTCCCGATCAGGGGCAACACCTGTGTCTCCGAGTCCACCTGAACGCCGAAGCGATTGGCGTAGTAGCTGGCCACTGCCTGACGGAACCTCTTGGTCCCGAAGTAGCCACCGTATCCGTGCTGGGTGTCCTTGGCAGCATACTCCTGGAGAGCCCGGATGATGGGCTCCGCGGGAGGAAGGTCCGGGCTACCGATGTCTAGCCTTATGACATCCACACCGCGGGCGGTCATCTCGGAGATAACTCGGCCAAGACTGGCAAAGGGGTACGGCGGCAGGTCGGTGATCCTCTTGGCTGGTCGCATGATCGTGATTCTCTCCCGGTGGTGTATCAGACAGTCGCCCCCTTTGGCAACAGGTCCTCCGTGGCTATGAACTGCTCCAGTGCACTCAGGGACCGGTCGGCGTAGGCAGCATAGCGCTGCTGCCGCTTCAGGCGCCCCTCCAGTGGCGGCATCAGCCCGAAGTTCGGCTTCATGGGCTGGAAGTCCTGTACCGCTTCATGGCTGATGTAGCGGCTTAGGGCTCCTATCATCGTCTCCGGCGGGAAGCTGACGGGTCTAGTCCCGAGAAGCACGCGCGCCGCGTTCAGCCCCGCTACCAGCCCGGAAGCGGCACTGGCTACGTAGCCCTCGGTGCCGGTCAACTGGCCGGCAAAGAACAGCCCCGGCCTGCCCCTCAGCTGGAAGGTGGCCTCCAGCAGACGGGGCGAGTCCACAAACGTGTTCCGGTGCATCTGACCATACCGCACAAACTCCGCCCGCTCAAGCCCGGGGATCAGGCGGAATACCCGATCCTGCTCTCGGTAGCGTAAGTTAGTCTGGAAGCCGACCATGTTGTAGAGCGTGGCAGCGGCGTTGTCCTGCCGCAGCTGCACTACGGCAAAGGGACGCCTGCCTGTGCGGGGATCGGTGAGGCCCACAGGGCGGAGAGGGCCATGAGCCAGGACCAGCCTGCCCCGCCGAGCCATGACCTCCACCGGCAGACAGGCCTCGAAGAAGCGCTCGTCACCGGCTTCGAAGGAGCGCAAAGGGGCCGTCTCTGCCGCGGCCAGTTCGCTGACGAACCGGTCGTACTCCTCCTCCGAGAGCGGGCAGTTGATGTAGTCGTCCTCCTGCTCGTATCGCCCGGCCCGGAAGGCGATACTGAAGTCCAGCGACTCCGCCGTCACGATGGGGGCCATGGCGTCGAAGAAGGCAATCCGCGATGCGCCGGTTACCCGAAGGATGTCCCGTACCAGATCGTCCGAGGCCAAAGGACCGGCGGCCACCACCGTCACCCCCTCGCTGGGCAGATGCTTGACCTCTTCCCGCATCACGGTGATCAGGGGGTGGGACGATACTCGCTCAGTCACCTGCCGAGAGAAGCTTTCGCGATCCACGGCGAGCGCGCCCCCAGCGGGCACAGCACAGCCATCCGCGACTTCCAGGATGAGTGAGCCCAATCGGCGCATTTCCTCCTTAAGCAGGCCAGAAGCCCGGTCACGGAGGTTGGAGCCGAGCGAATTGGAGCAGACCAACTCGGCAAAATCGGCTCCCGTGTGGGCTGGAGTCATCTGGCCCGGGCGCATCTCGTACAGGTGGACTGCCACGCCTCTAGACGCGATCTGCCACGAGGCCTCACTGCCGGCGAGCCCGGCGCCTATCACTGTTATGGTATCCTTACTCATGATATTATCTATTGTAATCAATGGTGGAGCAGGCATCAAGCGCGGTCTGCCGGTTCCTCCACCACGCGGTTCCGCGTCCTCCCCTTGTGACCTCGAGAGCCTGTCTGAGGATGCTCGTAGGCGATGACAGGTTCGCGGTAGGCTACCATCACCGCGTTGCCCCTGGGCGGCCACGCGGTGGATGCATGCCACTGCATGAGCGTCGGGAGCATTCTGTGTAGTCCATGCTACGCAGAGTGCCGGACAGGCGTCTCGGACCTATTGCCTACCAGGGGGAGACAGCCATTGACTTCCGGCCTAAGCTTCCGGGCAATAAGAACGTATGATAGACTCGGGGAAGGGGCAAGCGCGTGAATGTAGTGGATCTCATCGCCGCCAAGAGGGACGGGTGCGAACATGCTCCCGGCGACCTCAGCCGGCTCATCTCGATGGCCGTGACCGGCGAAGTCGCCGACTACCAGCTGGCCGCGTGGCTCATGGCGGCCTACATCCGCGGCCTCAATCGGGCGGAGACAGAGGAACTGACGGGAGCCCTGGTGGCTTCAGGACGCGCCTATCCGCTGGGTCACTTTGGCCCTCACTCGGTTGACAAGCACAGCACTGGGGGAGTGGGCGACAAGACCTCTCTAGTCGTAGTACCCCTTTGTGCCAGCCTGGGTGCCACGGTGCCCAAGATGTCGGGGCGGGGCCTCGGATTCACCGGCGGCACCCTCGACAAGCTCGAGTCCATCCCGGGCTTCCGCACTGCTCTCGCTTCGGCCGAGTTCGAGCGCATCGTTTCCCGTGTTGGCGCTGCCATCGCTGCGCAGACCCAGGACCTGGTGCCGGCCGACGGAAAGCTATACGCCCTGAGGGACGTCACCGCCACGGTGGACTCGATCCCCCTTATAGCCTCCAGCGTCATGAGCAAGAAGCTGGCCCTGGGGTGCCCCGCGGTGGTTCTGGACGTCAAGGTGGGCGAGGGGGCCTTCATGGCCAGCCTGCCCCAGGCGGAGGCTTTGGCGCGCCTGATGCTGGACATCGGACGTGGCGCCGGCCGCCGCATCAGCGCCGTCCTGACGCCCATGGACCAGCCTCTGGGCCAGGCGGTGGGCAACTCGCTGGAGGTGATTGAGGCCCTGGATACCCTACGCGGACGCGGCCCAGAGGACTTCGTCAGGCACTGCGTGCTGGTGGCGTCCGAGATGCTGGGTGCCGCGGGGCTCTATCCCTCCGCCCAATCGGCCGCTCCCGCGGTTGAGAGTCACCTTCGCTCCGGGGCAGCAGAAGGCAAGTTCCTCGAGATGGTCGAAGCCCAGGGAGGCGACGTCGAGGCCCTGGTAACCGGCGCGCTCCCCCGAGCGCCTCAGTCGGCTGACGTGTTCGCCCGGCGGTCCGGCTTCGTCCGGGCTATCAGCGCCCGAGCTATCGGGCAGGTTGCCGCGAGCCTCGGCGCAGGGCGGCGGCACAAGGAGGATCCCGTTGACCTTGGAGCCGGCATCCTGCTGCGCTGTAGCTTCGGGGGCCAAGTGGATAGAGGGCAGCCAATGGCTACCTTGTATTCCTCCTCCAAGGCACTGCTCGAGGCGGCGATAGCGCCGGTTCAGGGCGCCTTCGTCATAGGGGAGGAGGCACCGGAAGCCCTTCCACTGGTTCATCGGGTGCTGCGGGCATGAGCTTGAGACCTCGCTACCGCTGGATCAGCCGGGCCCGGGAGGGTGCAGCCGCCACCGGATCCGATGGGGAAGACCTTCTGGTACGGATACTGCGCAGCCGCGGCCTCACGAGTCCGGCTGAGGTGAAGGCCTTCCTCGATCCTCTGGGAGTCGGTCCTCTATCCCCCTTCGATCTGCCGGGCGCTCATGAGGCAGTGGCTCTGCTTCGTTGGGCCATAGGCCGAAAGCGCCGGATCGTGGTCCACGGGGACTACGACGCCGACGGGTTGAGCGCCACGGCGCTCATGGTGAAGGGCCTTCAGTCACTGGGAGCGCAGGTCGTCCACTACATTCCCAACCGGATGGACACCGGATACGGACTAGATGCCACCACAGTCGCCGAGTTGGCCTCCCGAGCTGACGTGCTGGTCACGGTGGACTGTGGCATTCGCTCGGTGGAGGAGGTAAGCCTTGCCCGCCGTCTGGGCATGTCTGTGATCGTCACCGATCACCACCTTCCCGGCCCCGAGCTTCCTTCGGCCGACGCCCTGGTGTGTCCCCGGCTGCCCGGCTCACGCATTTCGGAGGAGCTGTCTGGGGTGGGTGTGGCCTATCAGGTTATGCGAGCCCTGGGGGAAGTCGAGCAAAGGTTCGGTGATGGCAGGGAAACAGGTGAGCAAGGCACGTTGTGGCCTTTCGAAGACCAGGTGATTGAGCTCGTGGCTCTGGGTACCATAGCCGATGTCGCTCCCCTGTTAGGGGAGAATCGGAGGCTGGTTCGGGCGGGTCTGGAGAGGATGCGGCGTGAGCCGTGCGTGGGCATTGTAGAACTGGCCCGGGTAGCGGGAGTGCCTCTGGCAGAGCTGTCAGCCTGGTCGGTGGCCTTTACCATCGCCCCCAGGATCAACGCCGCTGGAAGGCTGGGATCGAGCCTGCCGGCCCTGGAGCTTCTCCTGACTGCGAGCCCAGGCCGCGCTGCCGAACTGGCCCGGTTCCTCGACCGGACCAACCGGGAACGTCAGCGCCAGGTGAAGCGATGCCTGGAGGTGGCCAAGAAGCAGGAAGCTAGCTGGGAGCTGGATGCGGCGCCGCTCATCTTCACCGCAGCGGAGCACTATCACCCGGGCATCGTGGGGTTGGTGGCTGGTCGACTCTGCGACGAATATGGGGTGCCAGCCGTGGCCGTGTGCCTGGACGGCCGCGTGGCTCACGGATCGGTGCGGTGCCCGGAGTGGTTCGGCGCCAGCGAGGCACTGGAGGGTTGCTCTCCCTGGCTCGACAAGCACGGTGGCCACTCACAGGCGGCAGGGTTCACTTGTGCTGTCGCCATGCTTCCTCGGGTAGAACGTCACCTGAGGGACAGAGCGGCTGCCGTCGGTGCCGGCTGCGACGTGCGCGGCACGCTGGCGTTCGATGTGGAATTGCCCCTAGTGGGGACCGGGTCGGCCCTGTGGCAGCAACTGGAGGCCTTGGAACCGACTGGCTGTGGCAACCCACGACCCGTGCTGGTCAGCCGCGGGGTGAGGGTGTTACAGAAATCGCTCATGGGACGGGACGGCAACCACCTGCAAATGGTGCTGCAGCAAGACGGGCATCAGATGCGGGCAGTGGGGTTCCGGCTCGGTCACACGTTGGCGCTGCTGGGCGACAGGGTAGATCTCGCCTATGACCTCGATGAACACAGCTTCAATGGCACCACCGAGCGAAGGCTTCGGGTGCTTGATCTAGCGGATCCCTTCGACTCAGAGTAGGAGGCGCTCATGCCCATCGTGCAGGTACGATACTTCGACGCTCCTGGCCCGCAGAACACGCAGGAGACGCTGGCGGCCGCGGTCTCTCGAGCGGCTGAGCTGGGCATCAGGCAGGTCGTGGTGGCCAGTACTCATGGCTCTACCGCGCATCAGGCACGAATGGCCTTCCCGCCAGATACCCGAATCGTGGCCGTGACCATATCCGCCGCCTTCTCGCGCGAGGGTTGGGCGATGTCCGATCAGGAGCGCCGCGGCCTCGAGCAAGTTGGCGTCACAGTCTTGACAGGGCTGCATACCCTAGGTGATGATGTTAGCGAGGCCATGGCGGGGGAGGCATGGCCCCCCAACCGCATCGTCCGGGAGACTCTCTATCGCTTCTCCCAGGGCGTCAAGGTCGCAGTGGAGGTGGCTGTCATGGCCGCCGAGGCCGGCCTCCTCGACATGGAGTCCGACGTGATAGCCATTGCCGGCTCTGACTCGGGCGCTGACACGGCTCTGCTGCTCAAGCCGGCTTACGCCCGTGACTTCCGCCGCCTCAAGATCCGAGAGATTCTGGCTATGCCAAGGTGATGTGCTGATGCAGTTGCGTGAGTTGTGGGGACGGCTCTCGGGCCCGACCAAGGTAGGGCTGGCTTTCGCTGCTCTGGCCATCGTCCTGACTGTGGCCGGTCAGTTGCGCCACCCGGGTGACATCACCTTTAGGTCGCTGGTGATGGGTATCTTGATCGGCGGAGGCTCTTGGGGCCTGGTGTCCTGGGCCATCGCCTACGCCGCCTGGGACGTGGAGAAGGAGATCGCCGGCAGCGATGACGAATCCTCGCCCAGCGACGCCGAGCGCGCCGCCCGCTGACACCGCTCTGCGCCACTTGACCCTCAGGGGCACGAACGGATGACCCGCCGCTCCAAACAGAGCGGCGGGTTCTGCGGCTACCACCTGACGGCTGTGTCGAGGGGAGCAGCGGACCGGCTGAGTGAGGTGGAGAGGGTTCTGGGTGTTTGTGGGTGTTCCTACTTGGTTGGCAGTGCGGTGTGGCCTGGTTCTTGGGGAGTTGCAGACCGTGACTATGTGACAAACGCCCAGCCACAGGCTGTTGCTCAGTGGATCTCCCACCAACTCACGGCACGAGCAGTGCTCATGGACCCCGAACGCCAACACTGGCGCATCGTCGGGCCGTCGCTCCCCGTCCTGGATCTCGCTCCCATGTTCGGCGGAGACATCGCTCAGGACCTGTCTCGACGCGACTTCACCATCAATGCTATGGCCGCCATGCTGCCCAATCGTAGGCCGGTGCTCGACCCGTTCCGCGGCCGCGCCGACCTGCGCCACGGACTGATCCGTCAGGTTTCGTCTCAGTCCATGGCCGCGGACCCCATCAGGGTTCTGCGCGGCCTTCGCCTCGCCTCTGAGCATGGGTTCGTGATCGAGCGGAAGACCCTGCAATCAATGTGCCGGGCGGCTCAAGCTTTGGGAACAACCAAGCCCGAACGCATCAGGGCGGAGTTGTTGCGGGGACTGCAGGCAGCTGGGTGGCGACGCATGGCTTCCGATGCTCTGAGGCTCGGGGTCTGGGCAGGGCTGCCCGTGCGGCCTCGGCTGGACCCCTGTTCCGCCCGCCTGGCGGCCTATCTCAACTCGCTCGAGAACCTGGAGGCGCTGGCTGCAGCAGCCACCAGCCACCTCGGCGGCATCCCCGGCCTTTCGCAGCAGCGGGCGCGGGCGGTTGCCGTTCTGGCGGCGGTGCTCCGCGCCTCCGACCTGACCACGTCTGGCACGCACCTGGGTCGACGGCTGCGCTTGTCCGCCCGCGAGGGTGCAGCCCTGGCAGGAATGGAAGCGAGCGCGCTTGCCGTACCTGATCTCGATGCCGCAGATTTGGGCCAGGTCTACCGCCTGGTTGAGGAGCACGGCCCTGCTGCTGCCTGGGGGGCAGCCATCAACGGCGCTCGCCCAGTCTTGGAGGCGATGTTGCGTCTGCGGCTCAGCGAGGCCGCCCGCCTACCGGACGGTCGGGAGCTCGCGGCCGCGCTGGCGCGAACACCTGGGCCCTGGCTCGGTGCACTCCTTCGACGACTGCGGTACCAGGTTGCCACTGGCAAGATCGCGCCGTCTCAGGCTCTGCAGGTGGCCGCGGATTGGCTGAGAGACTCTGCAATGGGGAGTGATCGCAGTGATGGTGGTTGAGGTAGCCGTGGCCAAGACGGCCAAGTACGCGACCCCCGAGAGCGGCGACTCAGTGGAGATCGTCGAGCGGCCAAGGGGCGGGCTCTCCATCGTGGTCGCAGACGGCCAGCGTTCGGGGCGGGCTGCCAAGGCGATCAGCAACCTGGTGATCCGCAAAGCCACCTCCCTCATTCTGGAAGGAGTCCGCGATGGGGCGGCCGCCCGAGCCGCTTCCGACTACCTGCACGTCTTTCGTCGCGGCCAGGTATCCGCTGATCTCGCCGTGATGTCCGCCGATCTGGAGACGCGAAGTCTTGTAGTCACCAGAAACACCAACTGCCCAGTCCTCGTCTTCTGCGGCGATGCGGTGCAGATCGTGGACGCTCCTGCTTCCCCCGTCGGCATCGGCCGGGCCATCCGTCCGCACATCGAGGAATTGCCGCTCAGCGAGGGCATGTTGCTGCTCGCCTTCACCGACGGAGTGTGGGAAGCTGGTCTAGGGTCGCTCAGGCCTCAGTCCGTGCCCGAGTGGATACCAGCTTGCGTGCTCGCTTTCCGTCCCGATCCCAGAGCCGTCGCCGATGCCGTGCTGAACCATGCGCTCGAGCTGGACCAGGGGAGGCCGAGAGACGACATGACCGTCGCGGTCATGGCCACTCGCGCCGAAGGTGAGGCACGAGATGTCCGGCGGATGCACGTCATCCTCCCCGTCCGGTGAGCGCTCGGCGGAAGCTGAGGCACCTGGTCTGACAGCCGAGTGTCACGCCGGCAGCGCAAGACCGTGGGGAGCCCTTCGCATAGCGATCGTGGGGGTCTGCGGCTCAGGCAAGACGACTCTCGCGGCAGCGCTGAGGCAGCTAGGCTACCAGGCCCGGCAGATTAGCCAGGAGCACTCGGGGGTAGCAAGGCTGTGGAGGTACTTCTGGACGCCGCACATCCTCGTCTACCTTGAGGCGTCGGATGTGGCAGTGAGGGAACGGCTCGGCGGGCTGGGGAACGGTCAGCTCCTGCGCCGGCAGCGCGAGCGCCTCAGGGTGGCGCGCCAGGAATGCGACATCTACGTGGACACCAGCATGCTGAGCCCCGGTGAAGTGCTCGAGGCCGTGTTACGGCAACTCCCATGAATCGCTTCGGCCATCCTCTATCCAGCTGGCTAAAATCTCCCACACCTCGTCCATGTCCCCGGCCCAAAGGGCTCCCTTCGGCGTTCGTACTGGGCCCTGCGGCGCCAGGTGTACTGCCCGCATGCCCACCCCCAGAGCACCCCTGACGTCCGCGTTGGCGTTGTCGCCGATCATTGCTGCTTCGCCGGGCGCCACCCCCGCCGCGTCCAGGGAGCGGCGAAACGCGGTGGCAAAGGGCTTGCAGGCCCGCTCCTCCTCGGAGATCTGCACCCTGTCGAACAGGCGCTCCACTCCCAGCCTCTCCAGTTTCCTTCGCTGTATGGTCCGGTAACCATCTGTGATGAGCCCCAAGTACACGCGTCCGCGAAGCCACTGCAGCAACTCTGCCGCCCCATCTCGGAGTCGAGTTCCATCTACCACCTGCCGATCCCACTCCTCGCGCATCTCAGTGGCAAGGGCCAGATCGTCAATGCCAATCGCAGCTAGGCCACGACGCAGCCGTGCCAGGCGCACCTCTTCTCCGGTGATGCGGCCTGCGTGCATGGCCGCCCACAGGCCGCAGGTAGAATTCCAGAAAGCGCGGACGAACGTTCGATAGTCCTCAGCGCGCGCCCCTCGCCTCTGGGCCCGGCGATACACCGCCTCCAGAAGGGCCTCGAACCCTCCGGGGTACACGGTCAGGGTGTCGTCTAGGTCGAAGAACACGGCTCGCAGTGGCTGCTCCCCCATCGCCTCGGCTCTCCTTGCTCTGACGCGCCAGCCAGCCGGGCACGTCTCCCGTCGCTTGCCATCCAGCACCTCGATGGTATCCTGCCGATCATGCCGGAGACAAATGAGCGACGCCGAAGCCACAGACCTGCGGACTGGGCGCGGTCTCTGGCCCTAACCTTCCAGACCCTCGTGGTGTGCCTTCGCCGGCCCCTGGCTCCCCTGTTCGCAGTCCTGCGAAGGGCATACGACGGGGTGCGCCCCAGGACGACCGAGGACCGCAACCTGCTGCTCCTATACGGCGACATCGCTCTTCAGGGCGTGGTCGCAGGCGGCGCGGCCGCCTATCTGTCCGTTTTCATCGTAAGGCTGGGAGCTTCTCCCCTCCTGGTTGGCCTGCTCACCAGTCTGCCTTCGCTGATGGTGGCGCTCCTCTCTCTGCCCGCGGGGCGCTATGTGGAAGGGCAGCGTCGGTTGGTTCCCGTCGTGGTCAAGTCGCGGGTCCTGTTTCGCATATCGTATCTGCTGATCGCCCTGGTACCCTGGGTGCTCCCCGGCTTGGCGGCGGTGGCCATCGTGATAATCTGGGCCCTGGCGTCCGCCGTGAGCGCAGTAGCTACCGTGGCCTTCACTGCGGCCATGGCTGAGGCCGTACCGACTCACCGCCGGGCGGCAGTCATCAGCCTGCGCTACGCCATCCATGCTGTGGTGGCGGCGGCCACGCTGCCAGTAACGGGCAGAATCCTGGACTCGATGCCGTTCCCCCTCGGGTATCAGGTCGTCTTCCTGATTAGCTTCGTGGCGGCCATGCTCAGCGTCTGGGCCTACAGCAAGATATCCCTCCCCGACCAGCGAGTGGCTGTGCAGTTGCCCATCCGGACGCGGGCCTGGCAGCGCCTCCTCGCTGCCCCTCACTCCTGGGCGGCCCACAGCCGCTTCATGGGCTATCTCGCGTCGTCGGCAGTGTTTCGCATAGGGCTGCACCTTCCGGCCGCCCTCTTCAGCATCTTCTGGGTCAACTACCTGGGCCTTCCCGACGGCTCGATCGCCCTGCTCTCGATGGTCATGAACGTCAGCGCCGTACTCGGGTACTTCTACTGGGGCCGCTTGGCCAAACGCCGCGGGCATGGCCCCGTGCTGGTTGCCTCGGGGCTCGGGCTGGCTACATATCCACTCCTCACGGCGGTCTCCCACTCCCTCCCTCCCATCTTGGTGGCCGCCGCGGCAGGTGGATGGTTCTCTGCCGGCATTAACCTCGCCTTCTTCAACGTGCTCCTGGCCGTGGCTCCGGAGGAGCGTCGTTCCTCCTTTCTGGCCGTGGACTCGGTGGTCACTCACTCGATCGCCTTTGCTGGCCCTCTCGTCGGGTCGCTCTTGACCGGGCTGCTGGGGATACGCGAAGCTCTGCTCCTCTCTGCGGCCTTCCGATTGGCGGGTGGGGCACTCTTCATCCTCAAGCGCGTACGAGATTGACTGCCGCATCCTCCCCCGCCTCCTCCATTGCTGCCCGTCGCCAGCCCCCTGTATACTGCTGGGAGAGAGGTCATGTCTCGGGTTAGGCCAGGCTCATCGGGAAAGCGCTACGAGGACGTCGCTCTCAGGTTCCTGCTCGGATTAGGATACCGGGTCACTGAGCGAAACTGGCGCTGTCCGATGGGCGAGCTTGACCTAGTGGCCTTCGAGGGCGATACGCTCGTCTTCGTGGAGGTTCGGGCTCGGGCAGCAGGCGCTCCCTACCGGCCCGAGGAGACAGTCAGCCTGGCCAAACAGCGGCGCGTGGCCGCCGCTGCCCAGGCCTACCTGGAGACCAGTTCGTGGGAGGGTCCGTGCCGCTTCGACGTGGTGGCTGTGGATATCGGCCAGGCCGGCACGACAGCCCGCCTCATACGCGACGCTTTCACCGCCTGACTGCATGCCGGAGGGCGTGAAGTGGCTGAGGTGACGCTCGAGGGCGTCAGCAAGAGGTTCCGCACCGATTCCGATTTCCTCGTTCGCCGGTTCGGGGTGGCTGGTCCGGCGGTGGTTCAGGACTCCGATGAGCCTGGGGCACCAGTGGAGACCGTGGTCAAAGCTCTAGACGACGTGACCCTGCGCGTGCGTGACGGAGAGACGGTGAGCATCATCGGCCCCTCAGGGTCGGGCAAGTCCACCCTGCTGCGGGTGGTGGCCGGTCTGGAGGAACCAGATAGCGGCAGGGTTCTGTATGACGGCCAGGACATGGCCGAGGTGCCGCCCAAGGACCGAGGGATTGGCATGGTATTCCAGAACTACGCCCTCTACCCCCATATGGAGTCGCGCATGAACCTGGGGTTCTTCTTCCTGCTCAGGAAGCGCAAACAGGAGATTCCCGAGCGGGTGCGCATCACCTCCGAGATCATGGGGGTAGGGTTCGAGGAGTTGCTGGATCGCAAGCCCAGAGAGCTCTCCGGAGGCCAGCAGCAGCGAGTGGCCATTGCCCGCTGTATCTCTCGGGATCCCGTGCTCTTCTTGCTGGATGAGCCCCTGTCCAACCTGGACGCCAAGCTCCGAGTTCGTACACGGGTGGAGATCAAGCGGCTGCTGCGTCGCTTTGGCATCACCACCCTATACGTCACCCATGACCAGACCGAGGCGATGGCCTTGGGCGACCGCATCGCCGTGATGAACCACGGACGTGTGGAGCAGGTCGGCACCTACCGTGAGCTCTTCGATCGCCCTAGGAACGCCTTCGTCGCCACGTTCCTGGGCACACCACCCATGAACCTGCTGACGGCCCGGGTTGACCCTCAGGGCCGCCACACCGAGAGCGAGGCCATTCGGCTCTCCTCGCCCTCCGCCGGCCCAGAGTGGTTCGGGAGAGAGGTGACAGCAGGCGTGCGCGCGGAGCACCTGGCGCCCACGAGCGCTCTGGCAGAGGCGCGTCTACTGCTATCGGTGGAAGTCATCGAGCCCTTGGTGCAGGAGCGAATGCAGTTGGTGCACGGATCCGCCGGCGGGCAGCGGGTGGTGGCCAAGCTCCCCGCCGATTTGGCCGTGCGTCGGGGGGACGTGCTGCCCCTGTGCGCGCGGCCAGAACACCTGCACCTATTCGATCCCGTCTCCCGCCGGCGTCTGAATGCCATTGAGTAGCCCCTCCCGTGGCCCGCTGGTCGCCATCGTCGGGCCGACGGCAGCGGGCAAGACCGCCCTAGCGCTAGACCTGTCCCACCACCTCGATCTGGAGGTCGTATCCGCGGACTCTCGCCAGATCTATCGCTACATGGACATCGGCACCGCCAAGCCTTCGGCCAGCGAGATGCGCCTGGTACCTCATCACCTGGTCGACGTCGTTGGACCCGACGAGACGCTCACACTGGCCCAGTATCAGGAGCTGGCCTATCGCGTCATTGACGATGTGCTGGCGCGGGGACGCCTGCCTCTGCTGGTGGGAGGGACGGGGTTGTACGTCTGGTCAGTGCTGGAGAACTGGCAGATACCTCGGGTCTCTCCCCAGCCGGACCTGCGGCGTCGCCTGGAAGAGGAGGCCGCCCGCCACGGGCCCGAGTACCTGCACCGCCGGCTCGCTGATGTGGACCCCACCGCTGCGGCCGGCATCCACCCCAACAACCTGAGGCGGATCATCCGAGCCCTGGAAGTCTTCCAACAGACGGGCGTGCCCATCTCACGGTTGCAGGACCGAGGCGAACCTCGCTACCGCTACCAGGTTCTGGGTGTGACTGCTCCCAGGCGCGAGTTGTACCGCCGTGCCGATCAGCGCGTGGATGCCATGATCGAACGTGGCCTAGTGGAGGAGACGCGCAGACTCCTGGAGGCAGGCTATTCCCCTCAGCTCCCGGCCATGAGCGGGTTGGGCTACCGGCAAGTGGCGGAGTATCTGGCGGGTCAATACGACCTGTCGGAGGCCATCCGCAGGATCAAGACCTGCACTCACCGTTTCATCCGGCAGCAGCACACCTGGTTCCGGCTGGATGACCCGAGGATATGCTGGTTCGAGCAGCCGTTGGACCCTCAAGAGGTACTGAGCGTTGTCAGACTCTTCCTTGAAGACCGCGGCCAGTACTAAGAGCCGCCGGAACTGGTCACTGCCGTGGACGCGGACAGCTTCGTCACGATCGAACTACCGCTGGGCCCTCGTCCACGAGGTGGGCATGTTCCTGGGCCTCACCCTCGCCGATCCGGGTACGGTGGTGCCCGTACTCCTCCGGGAGTTGCGCGCCTCCAACACTGTCATCGGCCTCCTGCCCTCCATCCGCTTCGGCGGATGGCTGCTGCCCCAGCTGTTCGCTGCTGGATACCTGCAGAGCAAGGAGCGCAAGGTCCCGTACGTCGTTGCCTTGGATCTGGCACGCGCTGGGGCTTACGTGGTGATCGCTCTCTTGCTCCTCTCCTACCGGAGTCTGCCCGCGTTCTTCCTGACTTTCGCCTTTCTGGCGATCTTCGGCCTCACCCGGATCACGGCCGGATCGGCGATGGTGGGCCGGTTCGACGTCGTGGGCAAGGTAGTCCCTCGAGAGCGCATGTCCGCCTTCTTTGCCACCAGAGGCATCTGGACCGGGCTGAGCGGGCTGGCGGCCGGAGTGCTGATCTCCGCCGTCCTCGGAGCGGGGATCGGGTTCCCACGCAACTACGCCCTGCTCTTCCTGACGAGCACTGCCGTGTTCACCGCGGGTGCCCTGGCCTTCGCCCTAATAGGCGAACCCCCAGGCGCGCCTGATGCCATCGCCCGATCGCCGCTGGCCCAGTTGGCGCGAGTGCGTTCGACCGTAGCCAATGATTGGGTTTATCGCCGTTACCTGAGCTACCGTCTCCTCCTCGAGCTGATGAGCGTGGCTGTGCCTTTCTACATCGTATACGCCACCGACCGCTGGGAGGTGCCCGTGGCCATGACGGGCACCTACGTGGCGGCCGGGACAGCGGCCAGCCTGGCGGCCAACTTCATGTGGCGCCGTCGGGCGCACCGCCGGGGCAGTGTCTCGGTGCTTAGCGCCTCAGTGTTGCTGAGCGCACTGGTTCCTGTCATCCCCCTGACCCTGGTCTTGGCCCGCACTCTCGGGATGCAGTGGGTCAGCGGATGGGTGCCCTCGGCCGCATTCTTGCTACTCTATGTGGTGCACGGAGCGGGGAACTCAGGGCGCGAAATCTGCAGCAACGCCGTTCTTATAAACCTGGCCCCCGCAGAGGAGAGGGCAAGTTACATCGGGCTGACCAACACCGTGGTCGGAGTGATCACCCTCGCCTCCGTCCTGGCTGGTCAGCTGATTGACCGCTACGGCTACGAGCTGCTGTTTGCGCTCACTTTGGGTTTCTCGCTCGTCACGTGGCGGCTGGCTCGCAGCGTGGTAGAGCCCGAAGCAGAGGAAGCCGTGGACCAGGAGCAGACGCCTGGAGGTCAGTGCAGTGCGCCCAGATGATTCGTTGCCCACGCCGGGCTACGTGCGCCTGCTGCGGTCGGGCGAACTGACTAGAAGAGTTCGGCTGGCACACGAGCGCCTCAAGGCCTGCCGGCTCTGCCCTCGCGCCTGCGGCTCCGACCGGTTAGCGGGAGAGCTTGGTGCCTGCCGCACGGGCGCTCTTCCCCTGGTATCCTCGTATGGGCCGCACTTTGGCGAAGAGGCTCCGCTGGTCGGGCATGGTGGCTCGGGAACCATCTTCTTTGCCGGGTGTAACCTTAGCTGCATCTACTGCCAGAACTATCCCCTCAGTCACGGCCTAGAAGGCGACGAGACCGAGATAGAGGAGCTGGCGGCGATGATGCTGCGGCTGCAGCAGTTTGGCTGCCACAACGTCAACCTGGTCTCCCCTTCCCATGTGGTACCCCAGATACTGGCGGCCATCGCCCTGGCGGCCCAGACCGGCTTGAGACTCCCCATAGTGTATAATACCGGAGGCTACGACCTGCCGGAGACCCTGCGCCTGCTGGACGGCGTGGTGGACATCTACATGCCCGATGCCAAGTACGCCGACAGCAACGTGGGGCGCTCGCTCTCGGGAGTGCGCCGTTACCCGGCCGTTAACCGAGCCATGATCCGCGAGGCAAACCGCCAGGTGGGTCCGCTGACAGCCGATAAGCGAGGAGTGGCAACCCGAGGCCTGCTAGTGCGTCACCTGGTGCTGCCTCATGGGCTGTCGGGCACGGAGCAGGTGATGCAGTTCCTGGGCGATGAGGTGTCGCGTCACACGTACGTCAACGTCATGCAGCAGTACCGGCCCTGCTACAGGGCCGCTGAGAACCCATTACTGGCTCGGCGGATCACCTCGGGGGAGTATCGCCAGGCTCTGGAAGCCGCTCGTGCTGCCGGTCTCTACCGCCTGGACGGTCTGTGGCAATTCCAGTGATGGGTTGGGCTGGGTGTGTCTACGCGGCCCGCTCGGGTGATGCGCACCACCGAGGCCAGCCGGCATGGTGTCAGGCGGGGGCCGTATGAGCAACGATTCCAGTGGTAAGGCGCGCCTCCGCGCCGTGGCCCACGGCTTAGTGCAGGGCGTGGGCTTCCGCTACTACGTGCTGTCCCGCGCGCGGCTGCTGGGCGTCACTGGCTACGTGCGCAACGCGCCCGACGGGACGGTGGAGACGGTGGCAGAGGGGGAACGAGAACTGCTCGAGCAGTTGCTGGAGGCCATCGAGCGTGGACCAGTCAGCGCGTCCGTACGTTATGTCGAGCGACAGTGGCTCCCATATAGAGGCCAGTACTACCGCTTCGACGTCCGCGGCTAGGCGCTACCCGCCAGAGCTGGTGGCATGGGCAGTGCTCCTAGCCGCCTTCGCCGTGTTCTGCGTCCTAGCTATCACTGTGCCCTGGGCCCTCCTGCGCTACATCGAGTACGGCGAGCGCCCCCACCGGATAGAGCTCAGTCCCATCAGCGGGATCACGCAGCTGCGCGACAGGGGGCAGTCCAGCTGGCTGGCGGTGGCCGGCTCGCGACGAGTATCCCCGGGCGCTTCGCTCCAGACTGACCTACCTGCCCGGTCCATGCTGACAGTCTACGAAGGGGATAGCGATTTCGTCCTGGTCACGGTTCACGTCTTTGGCGATACCCAGTTCTCCTTCGTGAGGGCGTCAACTCCCCGCTTCTCGGCCAGTGACCAGCCCAACCGAGTGATCATCGGCCTTACTCACGGCCGTCTGCGGCTGAACCCCGGCCCCGCCCAGGACCGAGAACTGGACCTGCGCGTGCTGGTGCCGGCCGGCGAAGTGGTCATCGAGGACGGCAGCGTGGCACTGGAGGTGACCGCAGACGCTACCGAGGTAGCGGTGCGCGGGGGCCGATGCCTGCTGCGCTCCTTCGAGCGGTCTGAGGAATTGGTCTTGGAGACGGGGGAGCGCGCCGTCCTGGTGGGCGACGGAGAGATCAGAGGCCCCCTGCCCTCCGGCCGCAATCTGGTGGCTAACGGTGACTTCGGTGCCGGGATGGCCCTCGCCTGGGAGGCGTACAACGACCAGGGCGGGGACGGCGGCAACGTCAACGGCAAAGCTCTGCTCCTGGAGGACGATGGCAGGCGGGTGTTGCACCTGGAACGGCTGGGCGAACAGCGCGATCACTGCGAGACCGGCGTGAGACAGGCTCTGAACCGCGACGTAACGGACTACGTGTCCCTCCGAATCCGGGTTGACCTCAGGCTGCTCTACCAGTCGCTGTCTGGCGGTGGGGTGCAAGGCTCGGAGTTCCCCTTGATGATACGCCTCAACTACCGCGACGCCCGAGGCAACCTGCAGTGGTGGTACCATGGGTTCTACTACGAGAACCCCGCCGGCTTCCCCACGCCGGCCGGGGAGATGATCGAGCGCAACGTCTGGTTCGCCTACGAGTCGCCCAACCTGATGGCAGTGCAAGGGGACCTCAAGCCGGCCTACCTGGAGTCCATCCAGGTGTATGCCTCCGGCCACGACTACCAATCCCAGGTGGCTGACATTCAGGTGGTGGTGGAGTAGCTCTGAGCCGGCACGCCCAGCCCGCAGCCGCTGTTCCCTCCGCGGCTGCTTCGGGTCGCGGCGGGCCTCAACGCGACACTGACAAGCATTGGCTTGGGTCTTCGGGCAGTGCCGACGTAGTTGGGAGGCGCAATATGCACGAGGCAATGTTATACGAGAAGCTGCCAGAAGCGGTGGTTCGCTGCTTCCTCTGCGAACACCGCTGCGTGATCCGCCCCGGCCGCAGAGGAATCTGCGCTGTGAGAGAGAATCAGGATGGCACCCTCTACACCCTGGTGTATGGGATGGTGATCTCGCAGGCAGTGGACCCGATAGAGAAAAAGCCACTCTTTCACTTTCTGCCGGGCTCTACCTCGTACTCCATCGCCACCCCGGGGTGCAACTTCCGCTGCCGTTTCTGCCAAAACGCCCAGATCTCCCAGTTGCCCCGCCTCTCAGATTTCTGGGGTCAGGAGACGGCCACTCCCAGCGAGATCGTGAGCGCTGCCAGGCGACACGGCTGCCGCAGCATTTCGTACACGTATACCGAGCCCACGATCTTCCTCGAGTTCGCCTACGACGTCATGGTTAGGGCAAAGGCGGCCGGCTTGCGCAACGTCTGGGTAACCAACGGGTACATGACTCCCGAGTGCCTAGACATCATCGCTCCGCCGGACCAGTCCGACCCCCTTCTGGATGCGGCCAACGTGGACCTGAAAGCCTGGAGCGATACTTTCTACCGGCAGTATGCAGGCGCGCGCCTGGACCCGGTGTTACAGAGCCTGCGCCTCATGAAGCAGCGGGGCGTATGGGTAGAGGTGACTACCCTGATCATACCCGGACTCAACGACAATGAGGAGGAGCTGAAGGAGTTGGCCGGTTTCATCAAGGAGGACCTGGGCGCCGATACCCCGTGGCACGTGTCCCGGTTCCATCCTTCCTTCGAGCTCTTGGACCGCCCTCCGACACCGGTGCAGACTCTCCAGCTTGCCCGAAGGATAGGGCTAGAGGCGGGCCTGCATTACGTCTATCTGGGCAATGTCCCTGGAACCGGTGGCGAGGATACGTCCTGTTTCGGCTGCGGGTGTGCCCTGCTACAGAGACGAGGCTTCCAGGTGCTTGCCGACAGGATCGCCCAGGGCGCCTGCCCACAATGCGGAGCCCAGGTGCCGGGCGTGTGGGAGTGATCGCACCCTGGCCTGGTCCCCTTGCGTCTCCTCTCGCCGCCCCGTTGAGCCCATGTTCATCATCACCCTGGAGGAACGATGCTTGTCCGCAGTCACACGCGCGGATGCGACATTGTCCGCATCCGCCGCATGCACGAGACCGACATCCCGGCTGCACTGGCTCTAGTGCGGCCACAGAACTGGAATCAGACCGAGGAAGACTGGTTGCGGTTCATGGCACTGGAGCCGGAGGGCTGCTTCGTGGCCGTGATCGGCGGGCAGGTCGTGGGCACCACCACGACAGAGCGTTTCGATCGGGTGGGGTGGATCGGCATGGTCACTGTCGCTCCCGAGAGGCGAGGCAACGGGATCGGCAGAGCTCTGATGCAGTCGGCGATCGCCTACCTTCGGGGAGCAGGGGTGCGAACGGTCAAGCTGGACGCCACCCCCATGGGCCGGCCGCTGTACGACAAGCTGGGCTTCGTGCCGGAGTATCCCCTGCAGCGGGTCGTCGGCCGAGGCAGGCCCCTGGATGCTCCGGGCGTCCGCCGCTACCAGGGTGAACCCTCAGTGTTCGACAGCATTGCCGAGCTGGACCGTGCCACCTATGGCGTGGACCGGAGGGAGATGCTGCGGCATCTCGCCCACGGTTGGCCGGAACTGGCCGCCGTGCACCGAACCGGCGACACAGTGGACGGCTACGTGCTAGGTCGTCACGGCCACCACTACGAGCACCTGGGGCCTATGGTCGCCCTCCACGCGGACGCAGCAGAAGCTCTATTGCGCTGGGGGATCGCTGCCTGCGGTGACCGGCCGGCCGCCTTCGATCACCCGGTAGTGAACGAGGTAGCAGTGCGACTGGGCCGCCAGTACGGGTTCGAGCCCGCCCGCGAGTTCACCCGCATGCACCTGGGGAGCGAGCCCTTTCTGGACCGTGCCGAATTCCTGTACGCCAGCTCGGGCGCCGAGAAGGGCTAGGACCATTCAGAAGTAGCGGCGACCCACGGCCAGAGCCGGTTCGGAGAAGTCGCTCTCCCGGAACCACACCCCGGCGATGTACGACTTGGGGGCCTCCCCGCGTGTGTGATACACGCAGAACACGCGGCCGTCCGGCAACTGGGTCCACCCAGAGTAGCCGTAATCTCCGAAGACGCCAGAAGTGTCGAGCTCCAGGTCGAGCACCCGGCCGCTACGCTCGTCGTGCGGGTCCCCCAGCCAGGCCGCGGTGGCCGTGTGCGCGCCCCTTCGGTCGGGCCCGCCTGGCTCCAGGAGGCGCACGTCACGGTAGGTTACCAGCACTCTCCCACTGCGCAGCATTCCCGCCACTGGTCGATGTCCGACGAACCCGCAGGGCTCCGGCTGCGACCAATGCAAGCCCCCGTCGAACGAGAAGCACTTGTGGGTGGGGATGCTGCGCATGGAGTTCTCGCACAAGTAGCAGACAAGATGACCGTCGGGGCACCGGGTGACCGATCCTTCGCAGAACTGCATACCAGGTACCTCGGCCACGATGGCGGTGTTGGTCCAATTCTCTCCCGCATCGTAGGTGATAGTCACGATCTGGGTGAGAGTCCCGAAATGCCGCAGGCTGTGGTAATGGCTGCCCACCAGCCAGGTGTCTTCCGTCAGTTCCAGTAGGCGGTCGGGGACCAGTCCCTGTATCCGCGTGGGGCGCCGCACACTCCAGGTCAGGCCATGGTCGAAGCTACGCCAGATGAAGGTCCGGAATCGCCGCTCTCGCTCGGGGGGCGGTGGCACGCCGTCCCGGATCGGGCCAGGAGCGCACACTGACAGGTCGCACAGAGCAGTCAGCCCACCATCGCTCTGGCGCACCAACCGGGGGCAGTTCCAGACAGCGCCGTCGCCTTCCAGCGTCATGGGAGCATCTAAGTACCGAGGTTCGCTCCATGTGCGCCCACCATCGTGGCTATCGGTCAGCACCAGTCGTGAGCGGGTGGCAACGTGAGCATCGGCCTCGCGGTAGATGGCTACCAGCCTGCCATCGTCGGCCAAGGCTACATCTGGAAACGACTGATACAGAGCGTCGTCTCGCGCCACGACCACCCGGTCTCCAATAGCCATGTGTCTACCTCCACCCAGTACGGCCGCAAGGATGCCTCACGCCGTGCGAGACCGGCTCAACCAGGATCAGCAGCCCGCGTCATCGCCTTGGGCGTGTCAGATCCTGCTGCTTTCCGCCGCACTCCCGGCCCTTGGCAGCCCCTGAATCGCGGCCCGAGCCTCTGTCCCGTCGCCCAACAGCCTGCAACTTCTCCTGGGAGCGAAGGCAGGCCGCTAGAGACCCGACAGCCGCGCGCCCTCGCTCTCACCTACTCCCCCATTCGGCGTGCCAGCCACAGAAGGGCGAACTCCCGCCTCAGACGGCCTGCCTCTTGCCTCGCCCGCTGCGCTACTTGCGGCCCCAGGCGCGCCGGAGCGAACTGGGCCCGCTCGTAGGCAGTCAGGATGTAGCGCAGCGGCACCGAGACCCGGTCGAACTGCCACACCCACTCCTTGCCCCACGGCGTGCTCACGAAGATGGCTTCGCCTGCTAACGCCTCCCGCAGCCGCTGCCAGTACTCCCGTACAGTCTCGGTGGCCTTGGGGCTGACTCCGACCCACGAGAGCGTCCTCGTTAGGTGGAAGTAAGCAGCCGCGATCCTGTCCTCCGGCGTGCTGCGGGACCAGGCAACGTACCGGCGAGCTGTTGCTCCTAGCGCGGCCACCAGCGCCAGCCCCACCAGGATCCACCGGGTCTCGCCTACACTTAGAGGCCACCGCCAGCCGGTCTCCACTGGGGGCGGTTCAGGAGGACGGGGCCGGCCCCGATCCCACGACTCGCCCAGAGGATACACGTATACCTCCTGCGATGGCGTAGGCTCGAACTCGATCCACCCGTATCCGGGAAAGTACACTTCAACCCAGGCGTGCGCGTCTGCTTCTGTCACCACCCAGACACCGTCGGCATGGTCGTAATTGCCCCTGGCGTAGCCCACTGCTACCCGGGCAGGGACGCCGGCCAGGCGGAGCATCACGGCCATGGCGGTAGAGAAGTGGTCGCAGAAGCCGCGCTGGAGCTCGAAGACAAGGTAGTCCACCACATCCCGATCGGCGGGCGCTGCGGGCACTGACAGGTCGTACTCGAACTGCCGCAGATATTCTTCTATGGCCCGCGCTTTGCCATAAGCCGTCTCGGCCTCGGCGACCACCTCTTCCGTAGTGCGCCTCAACCTCTCGGGAACGTCGGGAAGGCTCAGGTAGCGCTCTCGGATGTGTTCCGGATAGTCCTGGCCCGCAGCCTCAAGTTGAGAGACGGTTACATTGGGCACCAGTGACACTACCTCGTACTCAAGACCCACGCCGGAGAACGAGATGGGATCATCAGGTGTACGGGCGGTCACCTCCAGCCTCTGGTCCACCCGCAGGGGCTGACCGGCGGCGTAGATGGTGGAGTTGGGTCCAAGGACTCGAAATCGCTGAACGAACTCCTTCCTGGCCTCAGGATGGTCCACCGGCAGATTCTCGCCCGCCGCCACAGGGGTTGTGTACCGCTCACGGTTTATCCACCCCGATCCGGTGTAGGTGTCGTAGGTAACAGCGCGCCAGTGACGCTGCGGCAGCACCTGGGACTCGAGCTCGCGAACACCTCCTGCCCAGGGCTCCGGGGCCGGGTCGCCGGTCTTCACCCGCATGACCGGGCGCGTCCCTCTGGGGGCACCGGCTCCTACTGGATGTTCCCCGGAAGGGTCCACCACGCCGCCGGATCCCGGGAGCAGAGGATTACGCCGTTGCGGGGAATCCAGGCCGCCGAAGAGCCGGCCGGTGGTGTCCTCGACCTTGCTCCAGGGCTCGCGGAAGACCCTCCAGAAAGCTTCATACGTAGCCCGGGAGCTGAGTGCCGGCACCAGGGGCGAGATGACGACCGCCAATGCGGCCAGGCCCAGCCCGATGAAAGTGGCGTAGGGCAGGAGCTCCTCGGAGTAGTCCGTCCCCCGGGAGCGCCAGCGCGCCTCCAGGCCGCGCGCACCCCCCCGCGCCAGCAGCACCAGCCCGAGCCCGATGAAGGCCAGGGCCCAGGTGGGGCGCTGGGAAGCCAGGAAGCTGTTGATGCCCAGAGCCGCACCTAGCACCGCCATCCCCAGCGAGGCCCGCCACTGCCGGAATACCTGCCAACTAGCGAAGAGGGTGACGGAGTAGAGCCCTACGGAAACCAGCAGGAGCCATACCTGGCGGTCTGC